>NZ_NQYG01000030.1:0-63204 GCF_002878485.1 Pseudomonas sp. AD21 | reverse complement strand
AGGAATGCCTCTAGGGACGCTCTGCGTCCAGTGACGCGGAGCGTCACGGGCTGCATTCCTTTGCTGCGCGTGGGAATGATCATGTGGGAGCGAGCCTGCTCGCGAAGCTTTTGGCTTTTAAAGGGCCAACGGCGCTCGTTCACACAAGGTGGCCAACGCCTTCGCCCATTGCGGGTCATCGTTCAGGCACGGCACCAGCACCAACTCCTCGCCCCCCGCTTCGCGGAACTGTTCCTTGCCGCGATCGCCGATCTCTTCCAGCGTTTCGATGCAGTCAGCAACAAATGCCGGGCACATCACCAGAATTTTCTTCACGCCGCTTTTCGCCAGCTCATCCAGCCGTGCTTCGGTATACGGTTCGATCCACTTGGCCCGTCCCAGTCGCGACTGAAACGACACTGACCACTTGCCATCCGGGATGCCCATGCGCTTGGCGAACTCTGCCGCCGTGCGCAAACACTGGGCGCGGTAACAGGTAGCAAGGACTGCCGGCGAAGCATGCTTGCAGCAGTCCTCGTTTTTGAAGCAGTGATTGCCGCTCGGATCGAGTTTGGTCAGGTGCCGCTCAGGCAAACCGTGGAAGCTCAGCAGCAAATGATCGTAGTCCTGCTGCAAATGCGGTTTCGCACTGGCAACCAAGGCGTCGAGGTATTCCGGCTGATCGTAGAACGGTTGCAGCACCGAGAGTTTTACATCGAGCTTCTTCTCGCGAATCACCCGTTTGGCTTCTTCGATCACCGTGGTGGTGGTGCTGTCGGCGAACTGTGGATAAAGCGGCGCCAGGGTGATGCGCTTGTGCCCTGCCGCAGTCAGTTGCAGCAACCTGGTTTCAATCGACGGCTCGCCATAACGCATCGCCAGCTCCACCGGGCCATGGCTCCACTGCGAGGTCATCTGTTGTTGCAGGCGGCGACTGAGCACCACCAGCGGCGAGCCCTCTTCCCACCAGATCGAGGCGTAGGCATGGGCCGATTGCTCGGGACGCTTGATCAGGATCAGCGATACCAACAGACGTCGCACCGGCCAAGGCAGGTCGATCACATACGGGTCCATCAGAAATTGATTGAGGTAGCTGCGTACATCGGCCACTGAGGTTGAGGCCGGGGAACCCAGGTTGACCAGAAGCAAGGCGTGATCGGTCATGCATCGTCCTATTTCAAAGGCGGCCGGAGAGATCATCCAGGGCCGCGCGCAAATCCGTGAACTGGAAAGTGAAACCCGCTTCCAGCAAGCGTGCCGGCATGGCGCGTTGGCCGCCCAGCAACAACAATGACATTTCGCCAAGCCCGACTTTCAGCGCCAGGGCCGGCATCGGCATGAACGCCGGGCGGCGCAATACGCTGCCCAGCGTCTTGGCAAACTCGCGATTGCGCACCGGTTTGGGTGCGCAGGCATTATAAGGACCGCTCGCCTGATTGCGGTGCAGAAGAAAATCAATCAGGCCGATTTGATCCTCGATATGAATCCACGGCATCCACTGCCGGCCACTGCCCAAAGGCCCGCCCAGGCCGAGTTTGAACGGCAGCAACAAGCGCGACAAAAAGCCGCCCTCGGCCGACAGCACCAGCCCGGTTCGTACCAGCACCACACGAATGCCCTGTGCTTCGGCACGTTGCGCGGTCTCTTCCCAGGCGATGCACAACTGGCTGGCGAAATCGTCGATCACCGGCGGCGAATCTTCTGTCAGCTCACGTTCACCGCCGTCGCCATACCAACCGATTGCCGAGCCGGAGATCAGCAGCTGCGGTTTCTGCTCGCGCGTTTCCAGCCAGGCCAGCAGGGTTTCGGTCAGGGTGATACGGCTGCTCCACAACAACGCCTTGCGCCGGTGGGTCCATGGCCGATCAGCAATCGGCGCACCGGCCAGATTGATGATCGCATCCAGCGGCTCATCACCGACGTCTTCCAGACGTGCAATTCCACGCACCTGCGCCCCACAGATTTGCGCGACTTTTTCCGGGCGCCGACTCCATACCGTCAGTTGATGTCCCTGCCCTGACCAATAGCGACAGAGCTGACGTCCGATCAAACCAGTACCGCCGGTCAGCAATATGCGCATGACATCTTCCTCGCGTGGCGTTTTACCCGGATCACTAGTCTATTTTTATAAACAGGGATCTTTTCTATCGGGCAGGCTCTATTGTTTAACAATAGGCCAAGCTGTCAGAACGAGAACGCTAGAAGTTATACCAAAAAACAAAATTGTACAGGTTTCAATCACGGCGTAGTCTGTACAGAAAGGTAAACGAGGCCCCTATGACTGTACCTATCGCAATCATCGGCACCGGCATCGCCGGTCTCTCCGCCGCCCAGGCGCTGACCGAGACCGGGCATACCGTGCAACTCTTCGATAAAAGCCGCGGCAGTGGCGGACGCATGTCGAGCAAACGCAGCGACGCCGGTTCGCTGGATATGGGTGCGCAGTATTTCACCGCCCGCGACCGGCGCTTCGTCAACGAGGTTCAGCGCTGGCAAGGCAAAGGCTGGGTCGCCGAATGGCAACCGCAGCTCTACACCTTTCAGGGCGGACAACTGAATCTGTCGCCGGACGAGCAGACCCGCTGGGTCGGCACGCCGCGCATGAGTGCCATCACCCGCGGCTTGCTCAATGGTCTGGAAGTGCACTTCGCCTGCCGGATCACCGAAGTCTTTCGCGGTGAAGAACACTGGCACCTGCAGGACGCCGAAGGCTTCACTCATGGCCCCTTCAGCCATGTCGTGATCGCCACGCCAGCGCCGCAAGCCATGGCATTGTTGGCCGCCGCACCGAAACTCGCCGGCGCCGCCGCCGGGGTGAAAATGGACCCGACCTGGGCCGTCGCCCTCGCCTTCGAGACACCGCTGGATACGCCGATCGAAGGTTGCTTCGTGCAGGACAGCCCGCTCGACTGGCTGGCGCGCAACCGCAGCAAGCCGGGGCGCGACAACACCCTCGACACCTGGGTGCTGCACGCCAGCAGTGCCTGGAGCCGGCAACATATTGACCTGTCCAAGGAGGCGGTGATCGAACAACTGCACGGCGCCTTCGCCGAACTGCTGCACAGCGCGATGCCCGCCCCGACCTTCAGCCTCGCCCACCGCTGGCTCTACGCCCGCCCGGCGAGCGGCCACGAATGGGGCACGCTGGCCGATGCCGATCTGGGCCTGTACGCCTGCGGCGACTGGTGTCTCTCGGGGCGCGTCGAAGGGGCCTGGCTGAGCGGTCAGGAAGCCGCACGCCGCCTGCACGAACACCTGCAGTGAACCGCATCAACCCGCAAAAACTGCTGCTGTCGAAATGGACAGCAGCCCAACCGCAAGACCGCGAAAAGCATTTTCTGGTGACCGAACTGTTCCGCGATGAGGAAGGTAGGGTGCTGGAGATCGAATTGCAGGCGGTGCTTACCAAGCGTGCCGAACGGCTCGATTGGCAAATTCTCAAGTACGATGATCACTGGCTATTGGGCTGGAAATAAACAACCTGTAGGAGTGAGCCTGCTCGCGATATCGTCGTATCAGCCAACATCAATGTGCCTGACGGACCGCTATCGCGAGCAGGCTCACTCCTACAGGGGATTTGTATTCAATTCGCAAAACCTATACAAATAATTTGACTTGTACACCCTTGGATCTATGCTGAACAAATGTTGTACAGAGATAACTCTGTGTACAGGTTTAGATCCGAGGTGCTTATGTCCGACCTTCCTGCCGCCAAACCGAAAATCGCCATCAGCGCCTGCCTGATGGGCGCCGAAGTGCGCTACAACGGTGGGCACAAAGAGTCGCGGCTGTGCAGCCGCACCCTTAGCGAGTATTTCGAATTCGTCCCGGTGTGCCCGGAAGTCGCCATCGGCATGGGTATTCCGCGCGAACCGATCCGCCTGGTCGGCGACCCGGAGCGTCCCGAGGCTATCGGCACCGTTAACCCCGCGATCAACGTCACCGAACCGCTGGCCGCCTACGGCAAGCGAATGGCTGGCGAACTTGGTGACATCTGCGGCTACATCTTCATGCAGCAATCGCCTTCGTGCGGTCTGGAACGGGTCAAGGTCTATCACGCCAACGGCGCGCCGGTGAACGGCGGTGGCCGTGGCATCTATGCCCAAGCGTTCTGCGCGCAGCATCCGGACCTGCCGGTGGAAGAAGCCGGACGCCTCAACGATCCGGTGCTGCGGGAAAATTTCATCACCCGCGTGCTCGCCTACAGCGCCTGGCAACAGTTGCTCGCACAAGGCTTGAGCCGCCGCGCACTGACCGAATTCCACTCGCGCTACAAATACCTGCTGATGGCCCACAACCCGGAGCAATACAAGGCCCTGGGCAAACTGTTGGGCAACATGGGCCAGACCGATCCGGTCGAACTCGGCCCGCGCTACTTCAGCGAATTGATGAGTGCGCTGAAGAAATGCGCCCCCCGCCGCACCCACAGCAATGTCCTGCAGCACATCAGCGGATATCTGAAGCAGGCGATCAGCAGCGAAGACAAACAGGAAGTGCAGCATGTCATCGGTCAGTACCGTCACGGCATCGTGCCGCTGGTGGTGCCGCTGACCTTGCTCAAACACCTCTTTCGCCAACACCCGGATCCGTACATTGCGCAACAGGTTTACCTGCAGCCGCATCCGGAAAACCTCAGCCTGCGAAACGCCATTTGATGAACGACACACTCGACACCAGTGCCCGGGAAGACCTCGGCGCCGACTTCAAGAAAGCCCTCGACGAGGGCTGGCTGCCGATCCGTGAGGTTGCGCGGCAGACCGGCGTCAACGCCATCACCCTGCGCGCCTGGGAGCGCCGTTACGGGCTGATCGTGCCGCAACGCACGCCCAAGGGCCATCGCCTGTATTCCAGCGAACATGTGCAACGGATCCTGACCATCCTCACCTGGCTCAACCGGGGGGTGGCGGTCAGTCAGGTCAAACCGCTGCTCGACACGCCACAAGCCTTCACCGAAACGGTGGAGAACGACTGGCAACGCCTGCGTCATGCCTTGCTCAACGCCGTCACCCAGCTCAACGAGCGCAACCTCGACGACAGCATCAACCAGGCCATGGCCCTGTATCCACCGCGTACCCTGTGCGAGCAATTATTGTTGCCGCTGCTGGCCGAACTCGAGCAACGTTGGCAGGGCCAGTTCGGTACGCAGATGGAGCGGGTATTCTTTTATTCGTGGTTACGCAGCAAATTCGGCGCACGCATCTACCATAACAATCGGCAATTACACGCTGCGCCCCTGCTGTTGATCAACCATTCGGATCTCGCACTGGAACCACATCTGTGGCTATGCGCGTGGCTGATCAGCAGTGCCGATTGCCCGGTGCAAGTGTTCGACTGGCCGCTACCGGCCGGAGAACTGGCACTGGCGGTCGAGCACCTGCAAGCGCGTGGCGTACTGCTGTATTCGAGCAAGGCGATGAACCTGGCACAGCTGCCAAAATTGTTGAATGGCGTCAGTGCTCCAAAAATGCTGGTCGGACCAACGGTATGCATCCACCAGACCGAATTGTCCGTAAAAACACGTGAAATCGCTGATTTGTTCCTGGCCGAAGATCCGCTCTCGGCACATCAGGTGCTCGTTCAGCGTGGGCTGATTTAATGGAAACCGCGATGCAACTGATCTGGCTGCGCAGCGACTTGCGCCAACATGACAACACCGCCCTCGCGGCCGCCGCAGCGCGCGGCCCCACGGTTGCCGTGTATCTGTTGAGCCCGCAGCAATGGCTGGAGCACGACGCCGCCGCGTGCAAGGTCGACTTCTGGCTGCGCAATCTGCGTGAACTGAGCGCCCGCCTCGGCGAGTTGAACATTCCGTTGCTGCTGCGCACCGCGGCCCATTGGGATCAGGCCCCGGCGGCGCTGCTCGAACTTTGCCGCCAACTGAACATCGAAGCCGTGCACGTCAACGAAGAATACGGCGTCCACGAAAGCCGTCGCGATGCAGCAGTCGCCCTGGCCCTGAAAACCAAAGGCATCACGTTTCAAAGTTATCTGGATCAACTGCTGTTCAAGCCCGGCACGGTACTGACCAAAACCGAGACTTACTTTCAGGTGTTCAGTCAGTTCCGCAAGGTCTGCTACGAGCGCCTGCACCGCTCAATGCCTGCGCTGGTAAAAGCACCCGGAAAACAGTCGAAACTGAACATCGACAGCGATCCGGTGCCCGAGTCGGTCGAAGGCTTTGCAACACCGAGCGCGTCATTGCGCGCCCTGTGGCCGGCCGGCGAGCAGGAAGCCCGGCGCCGCCTCGACACCTTCGCCGACGCGCAAATTGACTACTACCAGAGCGAACGCGACTTCCCGGCCAAGCCCGGTACCAGTCAACTCTCGGCCTATCTGGCCACAGGGGTGATCTCGCCGCGCCAATGCCTGCACGCCGCCCTGCAAAGCAATCAGGGCGAGTTCGACAGCGGCAAGGTCGGCGCGGTGACCTGGATCAACGAGCTGCTGTGGCGCGAGTTCTACAAGCACATTCTGGTCGGCTACCCACGGGTCTCGCGCAACCGTGCGTTTCGCCCGGAAACCGAGGCCCTGGCCTGGCGCGATGCGCCGGACGAGCTGGCAGCGTGGCAAGAGGCGCGCACCGGGTTGCCGATCATCGATGCGGCCATGCGCCAACTGCTGGAAACCGGCTGGATGCACAACCGCTTGCGGATGGTGGTGGCGATGTTCCTGACCAAAAACCTGCTGATCGACTGGCGCGAAGGCGAACGATTTTTCATGCAGCATCTGATCGACGGCGACCTGGCGGCGAACAACGGTGGCTGGCAGTGGAGTGCTTCGACCGGTACCGATTCGGCGCCGTACTTCCGCATTTTCAACCCGCTGAGCCAATCGGAAAAATTCGACAGAGAAGGCCTGTTCATCAAGCACTGGCTGCCTGAACTGGCCGATCTGAACAAAAAGGAAGTGCACAACCCGGCCAGTACCGGCGGGCTGTTCGGCGTCGCGGACTATCCGTCGCCGATCGTCAATCTCGGGGCTTCGCGCGAACGGGCGCTGGCGGCGTTCAAGAACCTGCCGTCGCGCTCGTCTATGGGAGAGGCCCATGAGTGAATTTCTGCGTCGCTTCGCTCGCCAGTTTGCCGAATTGAACAAAGGCAACCTGCAACGTCTGGGCGAGCTGTACAGCGATGACATTCACTTCACCGACCCGTTGCACGAAGTCCAGGGGCTGGCGCAACTGCAGCATTACTTCAGCGAGCTGTACGCCAACGTCAACGAGCTGCGCTTTGACTTCCACGGCTTCGACCAGATCGGTGACTGTGAAGGCTACCTGCGCTGGGTCATGAGTTACCGCCACCCGCGCCTGGCGGGTGGCCGATTGATTCGCGTCGCCGGGTGTTCGCACCTGCTGTGGCGCGACAAGGTCTATCGCCACCGGGATTATTTCGATGCCGGGGCCATGCTATATGAACATTTACCCGTATTGGGCCGGCTGATTGCCTGGCTGAAAAGGAGAATGGGATGAGTCGTACACCTCCACGGCGTTATTGGCTGACCGGTGCCAGCAGTGGCATCGGCGCAGCGCTGGCCGAAGAGATTCTGAAAAGCGGCGCGCAACTGGCCGTCAGCTCGCGTCAATTGGCACCGCTCAAGGTGCTGGCGCAACGTTATCCGGGGCAAGTGCTGGTGGTGGCGGGCGACCTGACTGACAGTCAGACCGTGCGCGAGATCGGCCAGCAGATCGAACAGGTCTGGGGCGCACTGGACAGTGTGATCCTCAATGCCGGCACCTGCGAATACGTCGATGCCCGGCAGTTCGACGCCTCGATCATCGAGCATGTGGTGCGTACCAACCTGCTCGCCAGCAGCTACTGCATCGAACCCGCCCTGCCGTTACTGCGTAAAGGCACCACACCGCATCTGGTCGGAATGGCCAGTTCCGTGACCTACCTGCCGCTGCCACGGGCCGAGGCCTATGGCGCGTCGAAGGCCGGGCTGCGTTACCTGTTTGAATCGCTGCGCATTGATCTGGCCATCGAGGGCATGGATGTCACCATCATCAGCCCGGGTTTTGTCGAAACGCCACTGACGGCCAAGAACGACTTTCCGATGCCATTGAGCTGGCCTGTTGAGAAAGCCGCGCGACACATCTTCACCCACCTCAAGCAACGACCGCTGGAAATCGCCTTTCCGGCACTGTTCATGGCTGCACTGTGGCCACTGTCGAAACTGCCGGCCCGCCTGCAACTGGCGATCGGCAAGCGCATGGTGCGCAGTAGCCCACCCCTGCGGGATCCAACGTGAGAATCGCCATTGTCGGCAGCGGGATCGCGGGCCTGACCTGCGCGTACCTGCTCAATCGCCGACATGACGTCACGGTGTTCGAGGCCAGCGACTGGGTCGGCGGCCACACGCACACCGTGCAGGTGACCGTCGATGGCCGCCAATACAGCGTGGACACCGGTTTCATCGTGTTCAACGACTGGACCTACCCGAACTTCATTCGTTTGCTCGGCCAGCTCGGGGTGTCGTTCAAACCGACCGAAATGAGCTTCTCGGTGACCGATCCGGACACGGGCCTGGAATACAACGGTAACAACCTCAACAGCCTGTTCGCCCAGCGTCGCAACCTGCTGTCGCCGGGGTTCTGGGGCATGTTGCGCGACATCCTGCGTTTCAATAAAGAAGCCCAGCGCGATCTCGCCGAACAACGGATCGCCGCCGACACCACGCTCGACGATTACCTCAAGGCCGGCGGTTACGGCGAACGCTTCATCCTGCATTACATCGTGCCCATGGGCTCGGCGATCTGGTCGATGCCGATGGCCGAGATGCTCAATTTCCCGCTGCAGTTCTTCGTGCGGTTCTTCAACAACCATGGCCTGTTGTCGGTCAGGGATCGCCCGCTATGGCAGGTGATCGAGGGTGGCTCCAGTGCCTACGTTGCGCCGTTGATCGCTGCGTTCAACGATAAGATCCGCCTCAGTTGCCCCGTGACCCGCATCGATCGCGACGAACACGGCGTGGTTATCCACAGCCCGGCCGGCATCGAGCGCTTCGACAAAGTAGTGCTCGCCTGCCACAGCGATCAGGCCCTGCCACTGCTGACCCGCCCCAGCCAGGTGGAACGGGCGATCCTCGGCGCCCTGCCCTACGCCGACAACGAAGTGGTGCTGCACACCGACACCCGCCTGCTGCCTTCGCGCAAACTGGCCTGGGCCAGTTGGAACTATCGCTTGAGTGGTGCCGGCCATACGCATGCCGCAGTCACCTACGACATGAACATCCTGCAGGGGATAGCGAGCGACACCACGTTCTGCGTCAGCCTCAATCAGAGCGCCGGCATCAACCCGTTCAAGGTGCTCGCCAAATACACCTACGCCCACCCGCAATTCAGCCTCGCGGCAGTCGCGGCGCAGAACCGCTGGGCCGAGCTGGACGGTCAGCAACACACCCATTACTGCGGCGCCTACTGGGCCAACGGCTTTCATGAGGACGGCGTGGTCAGCGCCTTGCGTGTGGCCGCCGCGTTCGGGGAAAGCTTATGAACAGCGCCCTGTACAGTGGCTGGATCGGCCATCGGCGCTTTGCGCCCAGACGCCATGAATTTCGTTACCGGATCGGTTTGCTGTACCTCGATCTGGCCGAACAGGACGCGGTGTTCGCACTGTCAGCGCTCGCCAGTCGCAGCCGCTTTGCGCCGTTTTCGTTTCGCGAAACCGACTACCTGAAAACCTTCACCGGCAGCGGCATGCGCTTGATCGATGCGGTGCGCCAGCAGGTCGGCGCCGCCCTTGGCCATGAGCCGCAAGGATCAGTCTGCCTGCTGACCCAACCGCGCAGCTGGGGTCTGGCGTTCAATCCGGTGAGCTTCTTCTATTGCCACGAGGCTGACGGGCAACTGGCGGCGATTCTCTGTGAAGTGACCAACACGCCGTGGCGCGAGCGTTATCACTACGTGCTGCCGGCGCGCGCACCGGTCGATCTGCAGGACTTTCACCAGCACTTCGCGGTGGCCAAGGCCTTTCATGTCTCGCCGTTCCTGCCGCGCGATCTTGAGTACCGCATGAGTTTCAGCCCGGCCGCGCAAACCCTCGGCGTGCACATGGCCGACTGGCAGGGCGAGCAAAAACTGTTCGACGCCACGCTGAACTTGCAGCGCAAGCCCCTCGATCGCCGCAGCCTGCACCGCTACTTGTGGCGCTTTCCATGGATGACCGCGAAAACCTGCCTGGCGATTTATTGGCAAGCCATGCGTCTGCTGCTCAAGCGTGCCCCGGTTTTTGCTCATCAGGCTGCCAACGGCAGCTTTCAAACCGCCACTGTGCCTCCCAAGGAGCACCACCATGAAATCCTCTAGCCTGTCAGTCAATCGCCTCAGTACCAACGGTTTGACCGGCTCGCTGCTGCGTCGCGGTGTGTTGCGCCAATTGGGGCAACTCAAATACGGCCAACTGCTGCTGATCGAGGACGGTGAGCAAACACTGTTCGGTACCCCGGGCAGTGCGGTGCTGGGCGAAATCCACATACAGGACCCGGCCACCTGGGGCATGGTCGCCAGCAACGGTTCGATCGGTGCAGGCGAGGCGTTTATCCACGGCTATTGGAGTTCGCCTGACCTGACCGCCGTGGTGCGGGTGTTCGTCAGCAATCTTGAAGTGCTGGACGCGATGGAAGGTGGACTGGCCCGCCTGGGTCGACCTTTCGTGCAAGGCCTGCACTGGCTCAACCGCAACACGCGCAAGGGTTCGCAGAAAAATATCGCCGCGCACTACGACTTGGGCAACGACCTGTTCGAACAGTTTCTCGACCCGACAATGATGTATTCGGCAGCGCAGTTCCTCACCGCCGAAGACAGTCTGGAACAGGCACAACTGAACAAGCTGGAACGGATCTGCCAGAAGCTCGCGCTCAAGCCCACCGATCATCTGCTGGAGATCGGCACAGGCTGGGGCAGCATGGCGCTTTACGCCGCGCAGCATTACGGTTGCCATGTAACCACCACAACACTGTCGAAAGAGCAGTACGCGTTTACCGCCCAGCGCATCGAGGCATTGGGACTACAGGATCGGGTGACGCTGCTGCTCAAGGACTACCGCGACCTCACCGGCGAATACGACAAACTGGTGTCGATCGAGATGATCGAAGCAGTGGGCCACCGCTTTCTGCCGACTTACTTCAAGCAATGCGCGCACCTGCTCAAGAGCAACGGCCTGATGCTGTTGCAGGCGATCACCATCCGCGAGCAGCGCTATGAACAGGCCCGGCGCGGCGTCGACTTCATCCAGCGCTATATCTTCCCCGGCGGCGCCCTGCCCTGTGTGCAGAAGATGCTCGAGATCGTCAGCCGCGACACCGACATGAACCTGCTGCACATGGAAGACTTCGGCCTGCACTACGCCCGCACCCTGCGCCTGTGGCACGAGAATTTTCGCCGCGCCCATGGGCGCTTGAGCGAGCTGGGGTACGACGATTACTTCCTGCGGTTGTGGGAGTTTTACCTGTGTTACTGCGAAGGCGGGTTCCTGGAGCGCACCATCGGCACCGCGCAATTGCTTCTGGCTAAACCTGCGGCGATGCCGGCACCGCTGCTGGGACGCTTCGATGCTTGAGCGGCTCTGCAACGCGGTGCTGTTCCAGATCGGATGGCTGGCCTGCGTGCTCGGTGGCAACAGTCTGTGGTTGCTGTTGGCACTGGCGGTACTGGTGATCCATCTGGGCTGGATCAGCAGTTGGGCGGCGGAAGGTCGCCTGGTCCTCAGCGTGGTGATTGTCGGTACGGCGGTGGACAGCGTACTGCGTGCTGCCGGGGTGTTCGAGTTCCAGGATCTGTCGCCACTGATTCCGCTGTGGCTGATGCTGCTCTGGGCCTTGCTCGCCACCACATTGCGCCACTGCCTGCAATGGAGCGCCCGGCCATGGTGGCTGGCCAGCGCACTCGGTGCAGTGGGCGGCGCCGTGTCCTATTGCGGTGGCGGACGTTTGGCCGGAGTGCAATTTCCCTACGGCGAACTGCCGACCCTGATCGGCATCGGCCTGCTGTGGGCGCTGCTGTTTCCGTTGCTGCATGCCATGGCGCGACGTCTGAGCCACTGAGCGTCTGTCAGGCCTTTCACACAGTCACTGGCCACTGCCTTACACTGCGCCCATGAAAACCATTCCCCATCGGCAAATTGCCGAACCAGCGGTCACCTGCTCGACCTGCGCCGCCTGTTGCTGTCAGCTCGAAGTGATGTTGATCACCGACACCGGCGTGCCTGAGCGTTTTATCGATACCGATGAGTGGGGCGGTGAAGTGATGTTGCGTCTGGACGACGGCTGGTGCGCAGCGCTGGATCGCGACAGCATGATGTGCACGATCTATGAGAAACGCCCGCTGATCTGCCGCGAATTCGAGATGGGCGCGCCGGAATGCATTGAAGAACGCAAAGGCATTGCCACGGCGTATCGCTGACTCCGAAACCACCCCAAAAAAATGTAGGAGTGAGCCTGCTCGCGATAGCGGAGTATCAGCCAAACAAACGTTGACTGATACTCCGCTATCGCGAGCAGGCTCACTCCTACAGGGGTTGTGCGTTGCGCTTACAGCGGCATCGAGTAATGCAGCGAGTAGCTCTCTACTCCGTCGTTGTTACTCGACATACCCGCGTTGGAATAGTGAGTCGCGCGGATCCCCACTTCATGCCCGCCGTTAAAGCGCAAGCCGAAGCCGAAACGGTCTTCGAACTGAAAGGCCTGGCCGATCTTGTTGCCTTCATACTCGGTGTTGGAGAACACCGCGGCACCAATCCCCGCCTCGACATACGGTTTGACCGACTGGCCGGCAAACTCGTAAACCAACACCGGCGAGAACGACAGGCTGTTATTGCTGGAGGTCTTGTCACCTTCCCAGTAAGTGTAGGCACCGCTCCAGTAACCGGTCAGACGCCCGACGTCGCTTTGCAGCCAGCTCTTGTCCCAATCGAAATTCATCCCCAGGCGATACGTCATCGTCGAATCGCTGGTCGCCCCCACTGCAAACTCAACGTTTGCCGCTTGTGCAGTAAAACTTTGCCCCATCAATGCAGCCGCAATCGCGGCCAAGCAGAATAGTCGCTTCACGTTGAAACTTCCTTTTCCGGAACGATCGTTTGGTTTTCTAGGTGACTCAGCCGTATAGAAATCGGCGCTTGAGCAGAAGTTCAGCTGACTTTTTAGATATTTCACGCTTTTTTTACAAGGTGAATTTTTCAACGTCGCCGGCAACCTGGCCCAGCAGGGGCAGGGTCTTGCGGAAGGACTCGGGATCGGCACTGGTCCAGAATCTGACCGGGCGGTTCGGCCCCTCGGCGAGCAGTTCGCGCTCGGCCAGCAGCCGATGCAGTTGTCGTGCTACGGCCGCGCCTGTGTCGATCAGGCTGATGCTCTCGGGGATCATCGTCTTGAGCATCGGCTTGAGAAACGGATAGTGGGTGCAGCCGAGGATGATCGTGTCGCAACCGTTGGCCAACAGCGGATCGACATAGTGCTTGAGCAATGCACGCAACTCGGTACTGTGCAGATCGCCGCTCTCAATCAGCTCAACCAGACCGGGGCACGGCTGGGTGATGACTTGAACATCGGTGGCGAAACGGTCGAGCAATGCGGCGAACTTGGCGCTCTGCAACGTGCCGGTGGTGGCGAGTACGCCGACCACACCGCTACGGGTCGCGGCAGCGGCGGGTTTGACCGCCGGCTCCATGCCGACGATCGGCCATTGAGGAAAGTCCCGGCGCAGATCGGCAACCGCAGCCACCGTGGCGGTATTGCAGGCGATCACCAGGGCCTTGGCGCCCTGCTCACGGAAAAAACCGGCCATCACACTGCAGCGCTGGCGAATGAATTCCGGGGTTTTCTCACCGTAGGGAATGTGTCCGCAATCGGCGAAATACAGCAGTGACTCATGGGGTAGCAAACGCTGGATCTCGGCCAATACCGACAAGCCGCCGACGCCGGAGTCGAACACCGCGATCGGTGCCTCACGCATGCTGCGAACCACAGACGCTGCAACCCGGGTCACGCTTGACCCGCAGTTCACGGAAGCGCGAACCCAAAGCATCGATCAACAGCAAGCGGCCCACCAGTGGCTCGCCGAAACCGATCAGCACTTTCAACGCCTCAAGCGCTTGAAGACTGCCAACCAGACCCACCAGCGGCCCGACCACACCGGCTTCGCTGCAGGTCAGCTCGGCCTCGCTGCCGTGCCCGTACAGGCAGTGGTAGCACGGACTTTCCGGGCGGCGCGGGTCGAACACCGACAACTGCCCTTCCAGGCGAATCGCCGCGCCGCTGACCAGCGGTTTGCGCGCAGCCACGCAGGCGGCATTGACCGCTTCGCGGGTAGAGAAATTGTCGGAGCAGTCGAGCACCAGGTCCACCGCGGCCACGGCGGCGGCCAGCGTGTCTTCGTCCAGCGCCTGACGATGGGCAACCAGTTGAATCTCGGGATTGATCGCGCCCAGGCGCTTGAGCGCCGAGTCGACCTTGCTCATGCCGACGCTGTCGGTGTCATGGATGATCTGGCGTTGCAGGTTGGTCAGGTCGACCGTGTCGAAATCCGCCAGATGCAGCTCACCGACCCCCGCCGCCGCCAGATACAACGCGACCGGCGCGCCGAGACCGCCGAGGCCGACGATCAGCACGCGGCTGTCCTTGAGCTTCAGTTGCCCATCGATATCGATGTGTTGCAGCAGAATCTGCCGGCTGTAGCGCAGCAATTCCTGATCATTCAGCACGGCAGGCGCCCCAGGCTGATCCGTTGATGGCCGCCCAGATCGGTGCGGCTGTGGACTTCTTCGAAACCGCTGGTCAACAACAGATCACGCACGGCCTCGGCTTGATCATAGCCGTGTTCGAGCATCAGCCAGCCACCGGCTTCAAGATGATCCGGAGCCTGGGCGACGATCAGGCGCAGATCGTCGAGCCCGTCGATACCGGCCACCAGCGCACTGGCTGGTTCGAAGCGCACGTCGCCCTCGACCAGATGTGGGTCGGCGGCGGCAATGTAAGGCGGGTTGCTGATGATCAGATTGAAGCGCTGGCCTTCGAGGGCGCTGAACCAGTGGCTGCTCAGCACCGTGGCGTTGCTCAGGTTCAAGCGCTGGCGATTGCGTTCGGCCAGGGCCACGGCTTCCAGCACGCGATCAACCGCGGTGACCTTCCACGCCGGGCGCTCGCTGGCCAGGGCCAGGGCAATCGCACCGCTGCCGGTACCCAGATCGAGAACTTTCGCCGGATTTGCTGCCAGCAGTTCCAGCGCGGCCTCTACCAGTAATTCGGTGTCCGGACGCGGAATCAACGTGTGCGGCGCCACTTCCAGATCCAGCTTCCAGAAGCCCTGCTGACCGAGAATGTAGGCCACCGGCTCACCGCTGCGACGCCGTTGCAGGTACTCGGTAAAAATCAGCACCGCTTCGCTGGGCACAATGCGCTCGGGCCAGGTGTGCAGGAAGCTGCGCGGTTTGCCCAGTGCAGCCGCGAGGAGTAATTCGACATCCAGACGCGCCGTGGGCGAATCCGGCAGTTCGGCGGCGCGTAACAGACTGGCAATGATGGTCATTTATTCACCTATCGCTGCAAGTTGGTCAGCCTGGTATTCGGCCAGCAAAGGCTCGATCACCGCTTCAACGCCACCGGCGAGAATTTCATCAAGGGAGTACAGGGTCAGGTTGACGCGGTGGTCAGTGACCCGGCCCTGGGCAAAGTTGTAAGTGCGGATACGCTCGGAGCGATCACCGGAGCCGACCAGCAGCTTGCGTTCACTGGCAATGGCATTGGCCGCTGCGGCGGTCTGCTGATCGTTGAGCTTGGCCGACAACCAGGCCATCGCCCGCGCCCGGTTCTTGTGCTGGGAACGCTCTTCCTGACACTCGACGACGGTGCCGGTCGGTATGTGCGTGATGCGGATCGCCGAGTCGGTGGTGTTGACGTGCTGACCACCGGCCCCGGAGGAGCGGAACGTGTCGACACGCAGATCCGCCGGGTTGATCTCGATGGCTTCGCGCTCGTCGGGCTCGGGCAACACCGCCACGGTGCAGGCCGAGGTGTGGATACGGCCCTGGGATTCGGTGGCGGGTACGCGCTGTACGCGGTGCGCGCCGGATTCGAATTTCAGCTTGCCGTAAACGTTGTCGCCTTCGATGCGGGCGATGACTTCTTTATAGCCGCCGTGTTCGCCTTCGTTTTCCGAGAGGATCTCGACACGCCATCCACGGCGCTCGGCGTAACGCGAGTACATGCGGAACAGGTCGCCGGAGAAGATCGCCGCCTCGTCGCCACCGGTGCCGGCGCGGATTTCGAGGAACACGTTACGACCGTCATTGGGATCCTTGGGCAGCAACATGCGTTGCAGGTCGCCTTCCAAAGTGATCAGCAATTCCTTGGCTTCACGGACTTCTTCCACGGCCATTTCACGCATGTCCGGGTCGCTGTCCTTGAGCAGCGCCTGCGCGCCCTCAAGATCGCTTTGTACGCCGAGCAGCTTTTTATAGGCGTGCACGACCGGCTCGAGTTCAGCGTATTCCTTGGAATAGGCGCGGAATTTGGCCTGATCGGCAATGACTTCGCCGTCGCCGAGCAGCGCGGTCAGTTCCTCGAAACGGTCCTGGAGGATGTCCAGCTTGTTGAGCAGTGACGCTTTCATTGCGGTTTTTTATCCGAAAAACTATCCGGTGAGCCCTCGAGGGCAAAGAGTTCCTGGGCCATGGCCAGCGCATCGAGGCGGCCTTCGGCAGAAAGCTTTTTCAATTGCACGCTGGGCGCATGCAACAGTTTATTGGTCAGGCCGCGGGCCAGTTGCCCGAGCACATCTTCGGCGTTGCCGCCGTTGGCCAGCAGACGCAGGGCCTTTTGCAGCTCTTCGTCGCGCAGGCGTTCGCTCTGTTGCCGGTAGGCCTTGAGCACATCGACCGCCGCCAGTTCGCGCAGGCGCACCATGAAATCGTCGGCGCCAACCGAGACCATCTCTTCCGCCGCCTGTGCTGCGCCCTGCCGGCTCTTGAGGTTTTCGGCGACCACTTCGTGGAGATCGTCGACGCTGTAGAGGTAAACGTCGTCGAGTTCGCCGACTTCTGGCTCAATGTCTCGCGGTACGGCGATGTCGACCATGAAAATCGGTTTGTGCTTGCGCTGCTTCAGCGCACTTTCGACCGCGCCCTTGCCGAGGATCGGTAATTGGCTGGCGGTCGAGCTGATCACGATATCGCTGCGCACCAGCTCCGCCGGGATGTCCGAAAGCAGCACCGCATGCGCGCCGAACTGCTCGGCCAGCAGGCTGGCGCGTTCCAGCGTACGGTTGGCAACCACGATGCGCTTGACCCCGAGCTCGTGCAAATGACGGGCAACCAGGGTGATGGTCTCGCCGGCACCGATCAGCAGGGCCTGACTGCGTTGCAGATCGCTGAAAATCTGTTTGGCCAGGCTGACGGCGGCAAACGCCACGGACACCGGGTTTTCGCCGATGGCGGTGTCGGTGCGCACCTGCTTGGCAGCATTGAACGTCGCTTGAAACAGGCGTCCCAGCAGCGGGCCGATAGTGCCGGCCTCGCGGGCCACGGCGTAGGCCGATTTCATCTGGCCGAGAATCTGCGGTTCGCCCAAGACCAGCGAGTCGAGCCCGGAGGCGACACGCATCATGTGACGAACTGCCGCATCATCTTCGTGCACATAAGCACTCGCGCGCAGCTCATCGAGGCTTAAATGGTGATAATCGGCCAGCCAGCGCAGCACGATATCCGCCGACAACTGATCCTGCTCTATATAAAGCTCACTGCGATTGCAGGTGGAAAGGATCGCAGCTTCGCGGCTGTCGGTCAGTCGGCAGAGCTGCTGCAAGGCTTCCACCAGCTGCTCAGGGGTAAAGGCCACGCGCTCGCGGACGTCTACTGAAGCAGTCTTGTGGTTAATACCGAGTGCAAGGAAGGCCATTCAAGGTCGCTGATGGTGACGTGAAGCCGGCAATTGTCCTACTTCGTCAGATCCAGAACAACTACCGCTGACTATTGTCCCAATTGTCGGCCACTATAAAGGTCACATTCGAGACTCGGTTATGTTTGGCCGAAGGCTTGTGTCATGATGATCCGACCGCAGGTTAGTCGTCCTCTTCCTATATGAATAGATCTTCCGCGTTGCTCCTTGCTTTTGTCTTCCTCAGCGGCTGCCAGGCCTTGGCCCCCGTTTCGCCGGACGGTACCCCGCCGGTCGAAGACACCGCGTCCCCGCCTGAAAAACCCAAGGTTTACAGCTCGTTCAGCGAAGAAACCGTTTTCAGCCTGTTGAGCGCCGAACTCGCCGGCCAGCGCAATCGCTTCGACATTGCCCTGGACAACTACGTGACCCAGGCCATCAACACCCAGGACCCGGGGGTTTCCGAGCGCGCGTTCCGCATCGCCGAATACCTGGGCGCCGACCAGCCTGCGCTGGATACCGCGCTGATCTGGGCGAAAAACGCCCCGGACGACCTCGAAGCGCAACGCGCCGCCGCCGTGCAACTGGCGCGTGCCGGGCGTTATGACGACTCCATGGTTTATATGGAGAAAGTCCTGCAGGGCAAGGGCGACACCCATTTCGACTTCCTCGCGCTGTCGGCAGCCGACACCGACCAGGAAACCCGCAACGGTCTGATGAAAAGCTTTGACCGTCTGCTGCAGCGTCACCCGAAGAACAGCCAGCTGATTTTCGGCAAGGCCCTGCTCCTGCAACAGGATGGCGACAATAAAGCCGCACTGACCCTGCTCGAAGACAACCCGCCGGAAGAAGGCGAGATCGCCCCGATTCTGCTGCGTGCCCGTCTGCTGCAAACCATGAATCGTGGCGACGAAGCCCTGCCGTTGTTGCAGAAAAGCATCAAGAAATACCCGGACGACAAGCGCCTGCGCCTGACCTATGCGCGCACGCTGGTTGAACAGGACCGGATGGACGACGCCAAGGTCGAGTTTTCCACCCTGGTTCAGCAATACCCGGAAGACGATGAGCTACGCTACTCGCTGGCGCTGGTGTGCCTGGAAGCCAAGGCCTGGGACGAGGCCAAGGGCTACCTGGAAGACCTGATCGCCCGGGAAAGCCACGTTGATTCGGCGCATCTGAACCTCGGCCGCATCGCCGAAGAGCGCAACGACCCGCAGGGCGCGCTGATCGAATACGCGCAGGTCGGCCCGGGCAATGACTATCTGCCGGCGCAACTACGTCAGGCCGATATCCTGATGAACAATGGCAAGACCGCCGAAGCACAAAGC
The DNA here is from genome assembly GCF_002878485.1 of Pseudomonas sp. AD21. Lineage (NCBI taxonomy): Bacteria > Pseudomonadati > Pseudomonadota > Gammaproteobacteria > Pseudomonadales > Pseudomonadaceae > Pseudomonas > Pseudomonas sp. AD21. The sequence goes on along the minus strand of NZ_NQYG01000030.1, from coordinate 44,032 downwards.
AAACTGGCGGCCGAGCGCGATGCGCAACCGGATTACGCGATCCAGTTGTACCTGATCGAATCCGAAACCCTGTCGGCCAACAAACACGACGACAAGGCCTGGAAAGTACTGCAGCAAGCCCTGCTGCAATACCCGGATGACCTGAATCTGCTCTACACCCGGGCCATGCTCGCGGAAAAGCGCAATGACCTGGCCCAGATGGAAAAAGACCTGCGCCTGATCATCAAGCGCGATCCGGACAACGCCATGGCGCTCAACGCGCTGGGTTACACGCTGTCTGATCGCACCACCCGCTACGCAGAAGCCAAAGACCTGATCGAACAGGCACACCGGATCAACCCGGAAGACCCTGCCGTGCTCGACAGTCTCGGCTGGGTGAACTTCCGCATGGGTAACCTGGACGACGCCGAGAAATATCTGCGTCAGGCGCTGGAGCGTTTCCCTGACCACGAAGTCGCCGCGCACCTGGGCGAAGTCCTGTGGACCAAGGGCAATCAGCGTGAAGCCAAGCAAATCTGGGGCAAGTTCCTCAAGGACCAGCCCGACAGCACCATCCTGCGCAGCACCATCAAGCGCCTGACCGGATCCGAGACTCTCTAACTCATGTTTTTGCGCCACGTTATTGTTTTCAGCTTCATCGCCCTGCTCGCCGGTTGCGCGGGCTTCGGCGCTCGCGAATCGGTCGAGGGCCACGGCAGTCCGGCTCAATGGGCCGCGAACAAACAACAGCTGACCGGCCTCGACGGCTGGCAGATCGATGGCAAGATCGGCATCCGCGCGCCGAAAGATTCCGGTAGCGGCACGCTGTTCTGGCTGCAGCGTCAGGACTATTACGACATTCGTCTGTCCGGCCCGCTGGGTCGTGGCGCGGCGCGACTGACCGGGCGTCCGGGCAAGGTCTCGCTGGAAGTCGCCAATCAGGGCCGCTATGACTCCGACTCACCGGAAGCGCTGCTCGAAGAGCAACTCGGCTGGAAACTGCCGGTATCGAATCTGGCCTGGTGGGTCCGTGGCCTGCCTGCGCCAAGCAGCAAAAGCCGCCTGACCCTCGATAACGACAGTCGCCTGGCCAATCTGGAACAGGATGGCTGGAAGGTCGAGTACCTCAGCTACGCCGAGCAAAACGGTTACTGGCTGCCCGAGCGGATCAAACTGCACGGCACCGACCTGGACGTGACGCTGGTGATCAAGACCTGGCAACCGCGCAAACTGGGGCAATAAGCATGAGCGCTCCACGCCTGACGCTGCCGTCGCCAGCCAAGCTCAATCTGATGCTGCACATTCTCGGTCGCCGTGAAGATGGCTATCACGAATTGCAGACGTTGTTTCAGTTCGTCGATTACGGCGACGAAATCACGTTCGCCGTGCGCGATGACGGCGTGATTCAGCTGCACACCGAGTTCGCCGGTGTACCGCATGACAGCAATCTGATCGTGCGCGCGGCAAAAATACTCCAGGCACAATCCGGCTGCACCCTCGGCATCGACATCTGGATCGACAAGGTTTTGCCCATGGGCGGCGGCATCGGTGGCGGCAGCTCCAACGCGGCCACCACCCTGCTCGGTCTCAATCACCTGTGGCAACTGGGCTGGGATGAAGATCGCCTGGCTGCACTGGGCCTGGCGCTGGGTGCCGACGTCCCGGTTTTCGTCCGTGGCCACGCGGCATTTGCCGAAGGCGTGGGCGAGAAACTGACCCCGGTCGACCCCGAAGAACCGTGGTATCTGGTGCTCGTACCGCAAGTCTCTGTAAGTACGGCAGAAATTTTTTCCGATCCTTTGTTGACACGTAACACGCCGCCCATTAAAGTGCGCCCCGTTCCCGAGGGAAACAGTCGAAATGACTGTTTGCCGGTGGTTGCAAGGCGTTATCCAGAGGTACGTAACGCATTGGATTTGTTAGGTAAATTTACCGAAGCAAAACTCACTGGAACTGGAAGTTGTGTGTTTGGGGGCTTCCCAAGCAAAGCTGAAGCTGATAAAGTCTCGGCCCTTCTGACAGAGACCCTTACAGGGTTTGTAGCGAAAGGAAGCAACATTTCGATGTTGCACCGCAAGCTGCAAAGTCTGCTCTAAAGGAACCAAGTGCTCGGCACTTGATGCAACAGATACAGGGGCGTCGCCAAGCGGTAAGGCAGCAGGTTTTGATCCTGCCATGCGTTGGTTCGAATCCAGCCGCCCCTGCCATTTTCTATACTCATCCAGGTTACCCTCAGCCTCTAGGTACTGCGCGTGTCCAAGATGATGGTCTTTACGGGGAACGCTAACCCCGATCTGGCTCGGCGTGTTGTACGTCAGCTGCATATCCCTCTCGGTGACATCTCTGTCGGTAAGTTCTCCGACGGCGAAATTACTGCCGAGATCAATGAAAACGTTCGCGGTAAAGACGTTTTCATTATTCAGCCGACTTGCGCTCCGACCAACGATAACCTGATGGAACTGGTAGTGATGGCTGATGCCTTCCGCCGCTCCTCGGCTACTCGTATCACTGCTGTTATTCCTTATTTTGGTTATGCCCGTCAGGATCGCCGTCCGCGTTCCGCACGTGTGGCTATCAGCGCGAAAGTCGTCGCTGACATGCTTACCGTAGTCGGCATCGACCGTGTTCTCACGGTTGATCTGCATGCTGACCAGATTCAGGGCTTCTTCGATATTCCGGTAGATAACATCTACGGCTCCCCGGTTCTGGTGGATGACATTGAAGATCAGCGCTTCGAAAACCTGATGATCGTGTCCCCGGACATTGGTGGCGTCGTGCGTGCACGGGCCGTTGCCAAATCCCTGGGCGTGGATCTCGGGATCATCGACAAACGCCGTGAGAAAGCCAATCACTCTGAAGTGATGCATATCATCGGTGATGTCGAAGGGCGTACCTGCATTCTGGTCGATGACATGGTCGATACCGCCGGCACTCTGTGCCACGCGGCCAAGGCCCTGAAAGAGCATGGCGCAGCCAAGGTCTTTGCCTACTGCACACACCCTGTGCTGTCGGGTCGGGCCATCGAGAATATCGAAAATTCCGTGCTGGACGAGCTGGTGGTGACCAACACCATCCCGCTGTCCGCTGCAGCACAAGCCTGTGCACGTATCCGTCAACTGGATATCGCACCGGTTGTTGCCGAAGCGGTTCGCCGCATCAGCAATGAAGAATCGATCAGCGCGATGTTCCGTTAAGGGCCCTGCCCTTCTCGAAATGTCTCGTTGACGAAAAGCGCCCCGCCCCGGCATTCCTGCCGGGGCGGGGCTTTTTTGCCCATACCGTGTTTGGCGCTGGTCGCAAACGCCACCCGGTCATGGCTATTTTGGAGATACAAAATGAACGATTTTACTCTGAATGCTGAAGTGCGTTCCGACCTGGGGAAAGGTGCGAGCCGCCGCCTGCGTCGTATCGCCGCCCTGGTTCCAGCTGTTGTTTACGGTGGCGAAAAAGCCCCTGAATCCATCAGCATGCTGGCCAAGGAAGTTGCCAAACTGCTCGAAAACGAAGCGGCTTACAGCCACATCATCGAGCTGAACGTTGGTGGCACCAAGCAAAACGTAATCATCAAAGCTCTGCAGCGTCACCCGGCCAAAGGCCACGTGATGCACGCTGACTTCGTACGCGTTGTAGCTGGCCAGAAACTGACCGCTATCGTTCCTGTGCACTTCATCAACGAAGCTGCTCCAGTGAAGAAAGGCGGCGAGATTTCGCACGTTGTTGCTGAAATCGAAGTGACCTGCCTGCCGAAAGATCTGCCTGAGTTCATCGAAGTCGACCTGGCTAACGCTGAAATCGGTTCGATCATTCACCTGTCGGACCTCAAAGCTCCTAAAGGCGTTGAGTTCGTTGCTCTGGCACACGGCGATGACAAGGCTGTTGCCAACGTCCACGCTCCACGTGTTGCTCCAGAAGCTACCGAAGAAGGCGCAGCAGAGTAATTCACTCTGTAACGCCTGAGTGATCAGTAACATCGCGGACTGGAACGTAGCGAGAAAGCGGGCGAGAACGCGGAGTTTACATTCATGGTAAATGAGCAATTTTCGTCCACTTTCGCCGCTTTCCCTGATCGCGGCGATGTTACTCACCACTCAAAGGAAGGGCCCCTATCGTGACTGCCATCAAACTGATCGTTGGCCTGGGAAATCCAGGCGCCGAATACGACCAGACCCGGCATAACGCAGGGGCCCTTTTTGTTGAGCGCATCGCAGCCGCGCAAGGTGTCAACCTTGTGGCCGATCGCAAATATTTCGGCCTGACCGGACGCTATTCGCATCAGGGTCAGGATGTTCGTCTGCTGATTCCCACCACCTACATGAACCGCAGCGGCCAGGCCGTGGCGGCACTCGCCGGTTTCTTCCGCATCACGCCTGAAGAAATCCTCGTGGCGCATGACGAACTCGACTTGCCTCCGGGCGTTGCCAAGCTCAAGCAGGGCGGCGGCCATGGCGGTCACAACGGGTTGCGCGACATCATCGCGCAACTGGGTAATCAGAATACGTTCTACCGCCTGCGGCTTGGCATCGGCCACCCGGGCGTCGCCAGTATGGTTTCAAATTTCGTCCTGGGTCGTGCGCCACGCGCCGAACAGGAAAAACTCGATGCCAGCATCGACTTTGCCCTCGGCGTGCTGCCGGATATCCTCGCCGGTGAATGGAACCGCGCGATGAAAAACCTGCACAGCCAGAAGGCCTGACTCTACTCCGAGGGGACACACCATGGGATTCAATTGCGGCATCGTCGGCCTGCCTAACGTCGGCAAGTCCACCCTGTTCAACGCCCTGACCAAATCCGGTATCGCGGCCGAGAACTTCCCCTTCTGCACCATCGAGCCGAACAGCGGCATCGTGCCGATGCCGGATCCGCGCCTGGACGCTCTGGCGGCCATCGTCAATCCGAAGCGCATCCTGCCGACCACCATGGAATTCGTCGACATCGCAGGCCTGGTAGCCGGCGCCTCGAAAGGTGAAGGTCTGGGCAACAAGTTCCTCGCCAACATCCGTGAAACCGATGCCATCGCTCATGTGGTGCGCTGCTTTGAAGACGAAAACGTGATCCACGTTTCCAACAGCGTCGATCCGAAGCGCGACATCGAAATCATCGACCTGGAACTGATCTTCGCCGACCTCGACAGCTGCGAGAAGCAACTGCAGAAAGTCGCGCGTAACGCCAAGGGCGGTGACAAGGACGCCGTGGTTCAGAAAGCTCTGCTGGAGCAACTGATCGCGCACTTCACCGAAGGCAAGCCTGCGCGCAGCCTGATGAAGAACATGAGCGCTGACGAAAAGGCAGTGATCAAGGGCTTCCACCTGCTGACCACCAAACCGGTCATGTACATCGCCAACGTCGCTGAAGACGGTTTCGAGAACAACCCGCACCTGGACGTGGTTCGCGCCATCGCCGAAGAAGAAGGCGCGATGGTCGTTCCGGTCTGCAACAAGATCGAAGCAGAAATCGCCGAACTCGATGACGGTGAAGAGAAGGACATGTTCCTCGAGGCCCTGGGCCTGGAAGAGCCTGGCCTGAACCGCGTAATCCGCGCTGGCTACGAAATGCTGCACTTGCAGACCTACTTCACCGCCGGTGTCGAAGAAGTCCGCGCCTGGACCGTCAAAGTCGGTGCCACCGCACCTCAGGCTGCCGGCGTGATCCACACCGACTTCGAGAAAGGCTTCATCCGCGCCGAAGTGATCGCCTACAACGACTTCATCCAGTACAAGGGCGAAGCCGGTACCAAAGAAGCCGGTAAATGGCGTCTGGAAGGCAAGGATTACATCGTCAAGGACGGCGACGTGATGCACTTCCGCTTCAACGTGTAAGCGACACGCCCAAGAAAAAGCCGCGTTTGATACGCGGCTTTTTTGTGCCTGAAATTTATGGCCCAACACATTCCCCCTGTAGGAGTGAGCCTGCTCGCGATAGCGGTGTGTCTGTCGAATCAACTGTAACAGACACTCCGCTATCGCGAGCAGGCTCACTACTACAATGGGTAATGTGTGAATCAGGCCTTTTTGGCGCGCGGCAAGAAAATTGCCAACACACCAAACAACGGCAGGAACGAGCACAGGAAATACACATACTCAATCCCGTGCACATCCGCCAGATGACCCAGCAATGCCGCGCCAATCCCGCCGAAACCAAACATCAAACCGAAGAACACCCCGGCAATCATCCCGACATTGCCCGGCACCAATTCCTGCGCGTACACCACAATCGCCGAGAACGCCGAGGCGAGGATGAAGCCGATCACCACGCTGAGAACAGTGGTCCAGAACAGATCGACGTGAGGCATCAGCAGCGTGAACGGCGCCACACCAAGGATCGAGAACCAGATCACTGCCTTACGCCCGATCTTGTCGCCAATCGGCCCGCCGAAGAACGTCCCCGCCGCCACCGCGCCCAAGAACATGAACAGGTGCAGCTGCGAACTGGCCACCGACAGGTCGAACTTCTCGATCAGGTAAAACGTGAAGTAACTGGTGAGGCTGGCCATGTAGAAATACTTCGAGAACACCAACAGCCCCAGCACCACTAGCGCACTGGTCACCCTGCCCTTCGACAACCCATGAGTCGCCGCCTGACCGGCCTTGAGTTTGAACAGGTTCAGGTGATGGGCATACCAGCGGCTGATGCGGTACAGCACGAACAGTGCAAACACCGCGAACAGACCGAACCACGCCACGTTGCCCTGACCAAACGGAATGATGATCGCCGCCGCCAGCAACGGGCCGAACGCGGAACCGGCGTTACCGCCGACCTGGAAGGTCGATTGCGCCAGACCAAAGCGTCCGCCCGAGGCCAGCCGCGCAATCCGTGATGCCTCTGGGTGAAAGGTCGAGGAGCCGATACCGATCAGCGCCGCAGCCAACAGAATCAACGGGAAACTGCCGACCACCGACATCATCACGATGCCGATCAGCGTGCAAATCGAACCGGCCGGCAACAGCCACGGTTTCGGATGGCGGTCGGTGTGATAACCGACCCACGGCTGCAACAGCGAAGCGGTCAACTGGAAGGTCAGGGTGATCAGGCCGACCTGAGTGAAACTCAGGCCATAGTTGGCCTTGAGCATAGGGTAGATCGACGGCAGCACCGACTGAATCAGGTCGTTGATCAAATGCGCCAGCGCCACGGCGCCGATGATACGCATCACCAGTGGGCTGCTTTGCGGAGCAGCGGGCGCCGAGGCAGCGGCGGTCTGAGCGTTGCTGATAGCCATGGAAGTTTCCGTACAGCAGATGGATGCACGCGGGCAGGTGCGCCAATGTGCCATTTTTCAGTGCGCCAGCGCCATCCCCTTAGCCAGCTAACTAACTGACTGATCGTCGTGCACCAGGTGATAGCGCAACGCCATGGTCTGAATCTTGCCTTGCTTCTCCCCTTGAACGCGGGCGCCTTACAAAGGCGACCGACAATGGGAAGTTTCGCTACAGAGCCGGCCTACAGAGCGGGCGAGAGTGAACTTTCGAGGCCTTTTAGCAGGGCACAACATCAAGGTCGCCAGACCGCGATGCACGCCATTGGTGCGTGGTGTCCAGAGGAGTCATGGGGCATGCAGGCTTTCCTTTCACCGGGGATCAAATTGCTGGGGCGGTTTTGCTTCGCGCGTAAATTCCAGTTGTTGTTTCTGCTGTTCATTCTGCCGTTGGCCGGCAGCCTGTTGATGATCGGCCAAGACTATCGCGACAAACTCAATCTGATTTCCGGCGAACGTGCCGGCGTGCGGCAGTTGCTCGCGCTGGATGCGCTGGACAACCTGCTCGCCGCGCAACGTGACCGTGCCGCCCGTTGGCGCGCCACCGAAACCAATCGCCAGCCGACCCCGGCCACCCTCGCCGCCATGGCAGCGTTCGACGCCGTGCACCCCGCCCTCGTGCAAGCCACCAGTGATCTGGGCAATGCACTGAGCAAGGAAGGCGCCGAAGGCGAAACCCTCGCCCGCTATCAGGCGCTGCAAAGCGCACTCGGCGGTCTGGATTCGAAAAGCCTGAGCAGCGTCGGCTGGTGGCCGGACGGCTATGACCGGTTCACCAACGCCCTCAGCGCCCTGCAAGCCTTGCGCGAGCAGATCGTCATGGACAACCGCCTGACCCTCGCGCCGTGGCTGGAAACCTATTTGCTGACACAGATCTCCACGCAGCACGCACCGGATCTGATCGAGCGTGTGGGCCGCCTCGCGGCAGTCGGTCAGGCTTCAGTGGTCTCGGGCCAGTTCACCCTGCAGAGCCGCCTGCAACTGCGCGACCTGCGCAGCCGTATCGGCGATGCCCGCGAGCAACTGGTGAAGACCGCCGGCCTGCTCGAAGCGCGTTTGCCGAGCGATCTGCAGACCTGGGCAGGCCAATACCACGACAGCCTCAAGCGCCTCGATGCCGGTCTCAAGGTGCTGGATGACGGCGTGTTCGGTGGCAGCATCACGCTCAAGCCCGAGGACTTCGAACGTAGCCTCGATGCATTGCTGGGCGATCTCGCCTCCCTGCGCCAGCAATCGCTGCTGTCGCTGGATCAGCGCCTGGACGCCTACCACACCTCGGCGATTCGCCAGTTCATGGTGGTCGCCGCCGTGTTCGGCTGCCTGTTGCTGGCAGCGCTGTACCTGTTCGTCTGCCTGCAAGCCTCGATCCGCCGCAGCGCCAGCGGCATCACCCTGCTGGCCGAAGCCCTGCGTGACGGCAACCTGAGCCTGCAGGTGCCGGTGGTGGGCCGCGATGAACTGGCGGCGATCAGCACCGCGCTGAACGTCGCCGTGGTGCAACTGCGCGCCAGCATGCTCGGGGTCGATCACGAAACCTCGCAACTGAGCCACGCCGTGCGCAGCCTCAACGATCACTCCAGCGGCGCCCTCAGTGAAGTCGAAGCGCAGCAGTTGCAGATCAGCCAGATCGCCGCCGCCGCGACGCAACTGGCCGCGACCTCGCAAGGCGTAGCGCAAAGTTGTGAACAGGCGTCCGGCAGCGCCCAGCACACCCGGCGCATCGCGGCCGACAGCAGCCGTGACAGCCAGCGCACCACGGCGAGTATTCAGCAGCTCAACCAGCGTTTGAACGACACCGCAGCGGCGTTGAGTCGGGTCAGCGAGCAAGGCCAGCAGATTCAACTGGTGGTCGATACGATTCGCGGCGTTGCCGAGCAAACCAATCTGCTGGCGCTCAACGCGGCCATCGAAGCCGCGCGTGCCGGCGAACAAGGGCGCGGTTTCGCCGTGGTGGCCGATGAGGTGCGCAGCCTGTCGCAACGCACCCAGTCATCGACCGCGCAGATCGCCGGCACGGTCGACAGCCTGCGCGCCACGGTCAACGAAGCGGTGAGTTTGATGGAAGCTGCCTGCGGCCAAGCGCAAACCGATGCCGAGTCGGTCACCGGTCTCGGTGAACGTTTGGGAGAAATCGCCAGCGCCGTGCAAAGCGTCACCGACACGTTGGCGCAAATCGCCACGGCGGTTGAGGAACAGGCGAGTACCGCCGATGAAGTCAGCGGCAATATCCAGCAGGTTGATCAGGCGGCCGTGCGCTTGCTCGAAGGCGCCAGGGCGGTGAATCTTGCGGCGGACACCTTGAGCCAGGGCAGCAAAGCGTTGAGCGACAACACCGCGCGCTTCCGTCTCAGTTGATCACTGCTTCGGGGAAGTCCGTTTCCAGTTCAGCCTTGATCCATTGAATAAACCACGCCACATCCGCCGAGAGTTCGGCGGACGGCGTCAACACCCGATAGCTTTCCAGCTTCACTTGGGCGTCGACCGCACGCACCAGTTTGCCGCTGGCGAGTTCATGGCGCACCAGCACCTCGTTGGCCAGCGCGATGCCCTGCCCGCTTTCGGCGACAGACAACGCGTGGTCGTTGTTGACGTAGAGCATGTCGGAGCTCAGGTGGATGTCGAGGTCGTGAGCGGCAAACCACAGGTTCCACCATTCGCCGTCATCGACATGGATCAGTTCGTGTCTGACCAGATCGGCCGGGCTGTTGATCGGCGCGATGCTGGCCAGATATGCCGGCGTGCAGATCGGAAACACCCGTGGGCAAATCAGCGCTTGCCGTGAGTCGGCATACTGCCCGTCGAGGCCGTAGACGATACCCAGATCGGCACTCTTGCCATCCACTTCGGTGAAGGTGGAGTTCGGCTCGATCGCCAGTTTCAATCCCGGCCGCAGATGCCGCAGCGCTTCGATCCTCGGCATCAACCAGCGCTTGGCGAAACCCGGCACCACCATGATCCGCAACCAGCGCTCGGCATCTTTCGGTCGAGCGTCCTTGCCCGCCTCGATGATCAACTGCAGGGCGGCGGCGATCTTGCGATGGTACTTCTCCCCCGCTGTTGTCAGGTTGACCCCGCGCGAAGTGCGCTCGAACAATTGAATGCCCAACCAGTCCTCGAGCAACTTCACGTGCCGGCCAATCGCCGGCTGGGTCACGTGCAGGGCTTTCGAGGCTTCGACGTAGCTGCCCAAACGGGCGGCGGCATCAAAGGCACGCACCGCGTTGAGCGGCGGCAAACGGTGGTCGGGCATGATTCCTGGCACCTTTGGCTGTTAAATTAACTAACACCTGCCATGTTTAAATTGAAGTGTCGCCCCGCGCAACCCCTGGCTGATAATCGAGCCACAGCAGAACAAAAAAACAGCTGGTTTCACACCCGAACGCAATCTCGATCCTGCCCAAAAAAATAATATCCATGGCCCGATGACTATGCTTTCAAAGCGAGTCGCAGGCGATGGGGGAATCGGAGGTAACGCATGAATGCCCTGCATTCGCTGCAAACGCTGGCGGTCTCGATCCGCTCAGTGCGCAAGGTTTACGGTGATCCAAACACCGGTCCGGTGGCGTTGAAAAACATCGATCTGGACATCCGCGACAACGAATTTTTCACCCTGCTCGGCCCGTCCGGCTGCGGCAAGACCACGCTGCTGCGGATGATTGCCGGGTTCGAATTTCCCACCGAAGGCGAGATCCTGCTCTACGGCGAAAACATCGCCGACCGCCCGCCGTTCCAGCGCCCGGTCAACACGGTGTTTCAGCACTACGCACTGTTCCCGCACATGACCATCGCCGAGAACCTGGCCTTCGGCCTTGAATCACAGCCGATGGGCAAGGTTCTGAACAAGGCGCAAATCGCCGAGCGAGTTCGCGAGATGCTCGCGCTGGTGCAGATGGAGCGCTTCGCCAACCGCAAACCGGCGCAACTGTCGGGCGGTCAACAGCAACGTGTCGCCCTCGCCCGCGCACTGGCACCGCATCCGAAAGTGCTGCTGCTCGATGAGCCGCTGTCGGCGCTCGATCTCAAGCTGCGCCAAGCGATGCGCGAAGAGCTGAAAACCATCCAGGCGAAAACCGGCATCACCTTCATCTTCGTTACCCACGACCAGGAAGAAGCGCTGACCATGTCCGACCGTATTGCCGTGTTGTCCGAAGGCGAAGTGCAGCAGGTCGGGCGCCCGGAAGATATTTACGAGCGCCCGCGCAATCGCTTCGTCGCCGACTTCATTGGCGAAACCAACTTCATCGAAGGCACCGTCACCCGTGTGGAAGACGGTCAGGCGTGGTTCGCCGGGCCGGCGGGCCATCCGCTGCCGGCGCAACCGTGCAGCGACGTAGCGGTCGGCGCCAGCGTGACCTTGTCGGTGCGCCCCGAGCGCCTGCACCTGGTACCTGCCGCAACCGAGGCCGCGTTGCAGTGCCGGATCGAAGCGCAAATCTATCTGGGCACCGACCTGCAATATCAGGTCAGCCTCAGCGATGGTTCGCGCCTCACCGTGCGTACGCCCAACTGCGTCGACCAGAGCCTGCGCTTTGCCGTCGGCAGCCCGGCCGGTCTGTTGTTCGACCGTGGAAGCGCCAGCGTCCTGCACGATTGAGCCCGAGGAGTTGCCATGCACGCCTTACCGATTGCCAACACCCTGGAACGCCGCAAGGCCTTCCAGAGTTTCCTCGGGGTCAGCCCGGCACTGGTCGCCATCAGCCTGTTTCTGCTGGTGCCGATCCTGATCGTCATCGGCTATTCGCTGATGGAGGCCAACCCCTACGGCGGGGGCAATAAAGTCTTCAGCAGCGACGCCTACACCTCGCTGCTGTTCGAGCGGCAACTGGACGACAGCCTCGCCTTTGCCGACTCGTATTTGATCATCGCCCTGCGCTCGATCGGCATCGCCGGCCTGACCACCATCATCACGTTGTTGATCGGTTTTCCGGTCGCGGTGTGGCTGGCCATGCAGCCGGCGCATCGTCGCGGCTTGCTGATCTTTCTGATCACCGTGCCGTTCTGGGCCAACCTGCTGATCCGCACTTACGCGTGGATTTTGCTGCTGCGTAACACCGGGGTGATCAACAACAGCCTGATGGGCATGGGGGTCATCCATGAACCGTTGCAGTTGCTGTACACCGACGGCGCGGTGCTGCTGGGGCTGGTTTACACCTACGCGCCGTTCGTGGTGTTGCCGATCTACGCGACGCTGGAAAAGATGGATATCCGTCTGCTCGAAGCGGCTCAGGATCTGTATGCCGGGCGTGTGCGCACCTTACGCAAGGTCGTCCTGCCGATCGCCAAACCGGGGATTCTCGCCGGCGCCATCCTCACCTTCGTGCCGTGCCTGGGCGCAATGATCGCTCCGGAACTGCTCGGTGGCGGCACGCGGATGATGCTCGGCAACCTGATTTTCCGGCAGTTCAGCGATGCGCGTAACTGGCCGTTCGGCGCGGCGTTGTCGCTGGTGCTGATGGCTGCAGTGATGCTGGTGCTGACCGTTTATGCCCAGCGCGCCGAGCGCCAGCGCATCGCCAAGGGAGGTGCGTAATGCTCGCTCTATTCAAACGCAAAGGGTTGGGTGTGCAGGACTTTCCCGGCTTCGGCGGCTTCAGCTTTCTGTTCTATCTGTACCTGTATGCGCCAATCGTGGTGCTGGTGGTGTTCTCGTTCAATGCCAACCAGTCGGCGACGGTGTGGACCGGTTTCAGCCTCGACTGGTATCGCGCCGCGTTCGCCAATCAGGCCTTGCGTCAGGCCGCCGGCAACAGCCTGTTGATCGCGGTTTGCGCGAGCACGATCGCCACGGCGATTGCCACCCTCGCCGCCCTCGGTACTTCGCGAGGTGCCAAGTTCAAGGGCCTGCAATTGTCGATGGGCGCGATCATGTTGCCGCTGGTGCTGCCGGAAATTGTCGTCGGCGTGGCGACGCTGGCGCTGTTCTCCACCATTGGCCTGTCGCTGGGTTACGGCAACTTGATCATCGCCCATACGGTGTTCTGCATTCCCTTCGCCTACCTGCCGATCCGCGCCCGGTTGAACGACATGGATCTGTCGCTGGAGCAAGCCTCCGCCGACCTCTACGCCGGCCCGTGGCGAACCTTTCGCAAGGTCACTCTGCCGCTGCTGATGCCAGGGATTTTCTCCGGACTGATGCTGGCCTTCATCGTCTCGCTGGATAACTTTGTGATCTCGATGATGGTCTCTCAGGCCGGCACGACAACGCTGCCGATCTTCATTTTCGGCCTGCTGCGCATGGGCGTGACACCCGACGTCAACGCCGTATCGACGCTGATCCTCGGCGTCTCGGTGCTGTTCGTCAGCCTCTCTTACCTGTTGGGCAAAAAGAACGCCTGAACCTTTCTACGACCTGTGGGGAAATAGCATGAGCAAGTGGATAAAAAGCGTCGGCACTTCGTTGTTCCTGACTGTGCCGCTGGCCATGGCCGGCAGTGTTCAGGCTGCCGAAAAACTCAACGTGGTGAGCTGGAGCGGCTACTTTTCTCCGGAGATTCTCGCCAAGTTTCAGAAGCAGACCGGCATCGAAGTCACCGTCGATTCCTACGACTCCAACGAGACCCTGCTGGCGAAATTGAAACAGGGCGGCGCCGGTTACGACGTGGCGATCCCGTCGCACCAGTTCATTCCGATCCTGATCAAGGAAAACCTGCTGGAACGCTTCGACCCGGTCAAGGAGCCGTACTACGCCAGCGTTGTGGATAACCTGAAAAAACCGACCTGGGACCCGGAAGGCGCGTATTCGGTGCCGTTCATTTGGGGGACCACTAGCGTCGTGCTGGACTCGGCGCGCTACAAAGGCCCGGCCGACAGCTACAAGGTTTTGTATGAGCCGCCAGCCGAGTTGCAGGGGCGGATCAACATGTTCGACTCGACCAGCGAGATGGTCGACATGGCCAGCCTCTATTTGAATATTCCGCTGTGCAGCGAAGACCCGAAACAGATGCAACAAGTGCTGACGTTGCTCAAGGTGCAGAAGCCGTTCGTGAAGACCTACAGTTCCAAGGCCGGCTCGATTCGCGAGAACCTCGCCTCGGGTGAAATCGACATGTCGATGTTCTGGGGCGGTTCGTCGATGCGTGCCCGCGAGATGAAACCAACGCTGAAATACCTCTACCCGAAAGAAGGCGTGCTGGCCTGGGTCGACAACATGGTGATCCCCACCGGCAGCAAGAACCCGGCAAATGCCAAGGCGTTCATCGCCTTCCTCAGCCAGCCGGAAAACTCGGCGATGACGCAGAATTTCCTCAAGCACCAGAGCCCGATCAAAGGCGTCGAACCGTTCCTCGATGCAAGCCTCAAAGATGCCCCCGAGTTGCACATTCCCGAGGGCACCAACGTAGTGTTCAGCAAGACCTGCGGCGAAGGCGCGATCCGTCTGGCCGATCGTCTCTGGACCAACCTGATGCGTTGATCCCTGCCGCCCCGGCACGAGGCCGGGGCGTTTTTCCAGCCGTCTGAAAGGCGCCGTTGTCATGAACTCCAATAACATCAGCGAACTGCTCCTGTTGCAGGCCCACGAGCTCGCCGAACGCATCCGCCTGCGCCAGGTCTCCTGCCGGGAAGTGATGCAGACTTACCTTGCCCACATCGACCGTTTCAACCCGTTGGTGAATGCGCTGATCAGCCTGCAATCACCTGAAAATCTGCTGGCTCAGGCCGATGAACGCGATGCCGAACTGGCGCGCGGCGAATACCGTGGCTGGATGCATGGCCTGCCCCACGCGATCAAGGATCTGTCGCTGACCCGTGGCATCCGCACCACGCTCGGCTCACCGTTGTTCCAGGACTTCATTCCCGAGCGCGATGGGATCATGGTCGAGCGGATCAAGGCCGCCGGCGCGATCATCATCGGCAAGACCAACACCCCGGAATTCGGCCTCGGCTCACAGAGCTATAACCCATTGTTCGGCGCGACTGGCTGCGCCTACGACCCGAGCAAAACCGCGGGCGGCAGCAGTGGCGGCGCGGCGGCGGCACTGGCGATGCATCTGGTACCGGTGGCCGATGGCAGCGACATGATGGGTTCACTGCGTAACCCGGCGGCGTTCAACAACATCTTCGGTTTCCGCCCGTCCCAGGGCCGCGTGCCGTTTGATGACAGTGCTGATCTGTTCTTTGATCAGCTCGGTTACGAAGGACCGATGGCGCGCAGCGTGAGGGATGCGGCGTTGCTATTGTCGGTACAGGCCGGGGGCGATGCGCGGGCGCCGTTGTCGATCAGTGAGTCCGGCGATGCATTTGCCGCGCCACTGGAGCGTGATTTCAAAGGCACGCGGTTGGGATGGCTGGGGGACCTCAACGGTTACCTGCCGATGGAGAAAGGAGTGCTGTCGTTGTGTGAGAAGACCTTTGCCGACTTTGAAAGTCTGGGTTGCCAGGTTGAGTCGGTTGAGCCGGGGTTCGCGCCTGAGCGGTTGTGGGGCAGCTGGCGCACCTTGCGTCATTGGATGGTCACGGGGTCACTGGGCCCGGCGTATGCCGATCCGCAGAAGCGCGCGTTGTTGAAACCGGAAGCGATCTGGGAAGTGGAGAACGGCCTGAAGCTGTCGGCCAGCGAAGTGTTTGCCGCCTCGGTGGTGCGCAGCGACTGGTATCGGGCGATCTCGAAGTTGTTCGAACGCTATGACTATCTGTTGTTGCCCAGCGCTCAGGTGTTCCCGTTCGACAAGACGCAGCCGTGGCCGACCGCTATCGAAGGCGTGAGTATGGACACTTATCATCGTTGGATGGAGGTGGTGATTCCCGGCACGTTGTCCGGGTGTCCGGTGGCGAACGTCCAGGCCGGCTTCAATACACAGGGGTTGCCGATGGGGCTACAGGTCATCGGCCGGCACCAGGCAGACTTCGCGGTTCTGCAACTGGCGCACGCGTATGAACAGGCCAGCCGCTGGTTCCAACGCTGTCCTTCGCCGCTGCTCGGCCCATGATTTTGATAAACGGTTGAAAGCGTAGAAAAAATTTTTAAATTTACGCTTGACGCTTTTCCATTTCAGGGGAATAATGCGCGCCACTTGGCTACATAGCTCAGTTGGTTAGAGCATAGCATTCATAATGCTGGGGTCCGGGGTTCAAGTCCCTGTGTAGCCACCAAGTACTAAAAACGGCTTACCGAAAGGTAGGCCGTTTTTTTATGCCTGTTGTAGCGAGGGGATTTATCCCCGATGGAGCACGAGGCTGCCCCTGTTTTTTTTACCAGATGAACATTGGGGCAGCTTCGCAGCCCATCGGGGATAAATCCCCTCGCTACAATCAGCCTGCCAGCGCCGCCAGCCCTTTCACCCAGATCTGCCGCGTGCGCAAACCGACCATCGCCCGCCAATCCGGATCAGCCGGATAGAACTGCTCCAGCAGATTCAACTTGATCGCCCTCGCCGTCGCGTCCAGCGGATCGCCATGCAAATGCAGCCAATGGTCATCGCGCAAATGCCGATGTACATCCGGCCCCGGATAAGTCCCGCACTCGATCACGAACGGCATCAACTGCACGTCCGGCAATGCATTGAGCAACGCCTGCGAGGTGTAGCCCGTAGCAGTCGCTGCCACTCCGGTTTCGCTCAAGGTCTCGGCGCCCGTGTGCAGCGTGTAAAGCCATGGACCGTAGATCGCCTGGGCTTGCGCGAGTGCCGGATAAGGCGCTTGGGTAATCGTCAGCAACATCGGATGGCCGTACTCGCCCGCACCGGTGTGCAGGTCGAAGCACATCACCGTTTCAGCGCCTGCCAGATGCTCATCGATGATTTGATGCAAGGTGCGATTCGACCAACTCGGTGCGCGGCCGCCATAGAACAGGCCATCGGGATGGCTGTGCTGACCGCCCTCAACAATCGACATCACGGCCGGCCAGCCGTGTTCGGCAATCTGCGCATCGAGAAAGGCATCGGCCCGCGCACGCTCCGGGCCATTCAAATCGGTGCAGGCGTAAATCTCGTGCAAGGCCGCATAAGCGCGGTTGTCCGGCAACAGCACGGTGAAATCCAGATGATTGCGGTTGAGGTCGATGTTGTCTTCGTTGACCCGCCGTAACCAGGCGGTGCCCCACGGATTGATCAGGTGGATCATCACCACCGCGACATCCTTGGGCAGCGAGCCGGTTTCGACGGTTTTCAGCCAATCGATCTGACAGTCCGAGCCGTAATAGCCCTCGACTCCGTGCGTACCGCTGAGCGCTACCAGACGACGTTTGGCCTGTGGATCGCCGAGCACAGCGACGTCGGTGCTCAGCGGTTCGCCGAATGGCCCGCAACGTGGATGCGCGTAAGAGGTGAGCGTGGCGCCGGCGGCATTGGCGGCGGCGATGAACTGTTGGCGTTGGTCGCGGTAGCTGGATTCGGTGGGGAAATCGCTGTGCATATCGGCCTCTTGTTGATCTTGTAATTATGGGAGCGAGCTTGCTCGCGAAAGCGGTTGTACATTCAACACTTCGTTTGACTGGAATAACGTATTCGCGAGCAAGCTCGCTCCCACAGGTGCTCGTTGCAGCTCAGTAGATTTGCGGTTGACCCTAGCGAATATCCGGCCAGAAAAGAAAGACAAAAATGCCCATCGGTTTGCGTCGCGACCGAGCGGTCGATAAAGTCCCTCAGACTTTTATCCCACGGACGGAGAGCACCACGTGTTTCCAGCCCTGCCCCTGAGCCGCTTTCCCCTGCCAGCCCTGACCCTGCTCGTCAGCGCCCTGACCCTCACCGCGTGCAACGCCCCGCCCTCCTCGACCTTGCCACTGGCCCCGGAAGCCGCCTCCGGCTACCGCACCGATCTGCAGACCCGCCACGCCAGCAAACACATGGCCGCTGCCGCCAACCCGCTGGCCGCCGAGGCCGGTCGCCAGATGCTGCGCAAGGGTGGCTCGGCCATCGACGCGGCGATTGCGATGCAAGCGGTGCTGACGCTGGTCGAGCCGCAATCTTCCGGAATCGGTGGCGGCGCGATGATCGTACTGTGGGACGGCAAACAGGTGCGCACTTATGACGGTCGCGAAACCGCACCGGCCGGCGCCACCGAGAAGTTGTTCCTGCAAGCCGACGGCAAACCGATGCCGTTCCCGCAGGCGCAGATCGGCGGGCGCTCGGTCGGCACACCGGGCGTGCTGCGTGCGCTGGAACTGGCGCACAAACAACACGGTCGCCTGCCATGGGCCACGCTGTTTGAACCTGCGATCAAACTCGCCGAGCAAGGCTTTGCAATTTCTCCGCGCCTGCATTCGTTGCTGGAATCAGATCCAGTCATCCGCAAGTCGCCTGATATGGCCAAGTACTTCCTCAACGCCGATGGCAGCGTCAAAGCCATCGGCACGCGCCTGCAAAACCCGGCGCTGGCCGCCGTGCTCAAGCGCATCGCCCAAGAAGGCCCGGACGCGCTGTACAAAGGCCCGATCGCCGAAGAGATCGTCGCCAAGGTGCAAGACCACGCCAACCCCGGCAGCCTGTCGCTGAAGGATCTGCAAGGCTACCAGGCCAAAGAGCGCGCGCCGCTGTGCACCGACTACAAACGCTGGCAGGTCTGCGGCATGCCGCCACCGTCGTCGGGCGGGATCGCCGTGGCGCAGATTCTCGGCACGTTGCAGGCGCTGGAAACCCGCGATCCACGTCTTTCCCTGACACCGCTCAAACCAGTGAAAACCGACAAACCGGCCGGCATTGAACCGGATCCGCAAGCCGTGCATTTGATCGCCGAAGCGGAACGCCTGGCCTACGCCGACCGCGCGCAATACGTTGCCGATACCGACTTCGTGCCAGTGCCGGTCAAAGGCCTGGTCGACCCGGGCTACCTCGCCAGTCGCGCCAGCCTGATCGGCGAACGCAGCATGGGCAGCGCCAAACCGGGCACACCGCCGGGCGTGCAGGTGGCTTACGCACCGGACCGCTCGCCGCTGCGCATCTCCACCTCGCAAGTCGTCGCAGTGGATGACCTCGGCGGCGCCGTATCGATGACCACCACCATCGAAGCAGCGTTCGGCTCGCACCTGATGGTTCAGGGCTTCCTGCTGAACAACCAGATGACCGACTTCTCGTTCATCCCCGAAGAAAACGGACAGAAAGTCGCCAACCGCGTCGAACCCGGCAAACGTCCACGCTCGTCGATGGCGCCAACGCTGATCTTCGATCGCCCCAGCGGCGAATTCGTCGCCACGGTCGGCTCGCCGGGCGGTTCGCAAATCATCGAATACGTGGCGAAAACCACCGTCGGCCTGCTCGACTGGCACCTCGACCCGCAAAGCGCCATCAGCCTGCCCAACTTCGGCAGCCGCAACGGCCCGACCGAACTGGAACAAGGCCAGTTCAGCCCGGCGCTGATTCAGGCGCTGAAAGACAAAGGGCATGCAGTGAATGAAATCGACATGACCAGCGGCACCCAGGCCATCGTGCGGGTCAAGGATGCGCAGGGGAAAGCGTCGCTGGAGGGTGGCGCGGATCCACGGCGTGAAGGCGAAGCGTTGGGGGATTGAGGCTAGGACGCAAAGAGAAAAGGCTTACCGTGAGGTAGGCCTTTTTTGTGGCTAACAGATTGTGTTCACTCGCATCCCGTCGCCTTTTCCTACACCGAAAATTTGCTGCCACGGATAGAGTAAGTGGCCGTTCAGCAAACAACACTTTCGGGATCTGCTGGCATTTATGAACACGCAAATATTAGAACCGTACGTCCACCGACAGCCAACAGCCTTGCATCAGTCCCATAGCGGGACTAGGATCGCGTCATGAGAATTATCGCTGTCAGTCAGCTCAAAAATTTTTGGGAACGGTATCCGGACTCAGAGCAACCACTGTTGGCGTGGATAGATGAAGCGAGGAAAGCAAGCTGGTCAACGCCCTCGGACATCAAGGCACATTTTGCTTCTGCGAGCATTCTGAAAAGCCGCAGAGTGGTGTTCAACATCAAGGGCAATGACTTTCGCCTGATCGTAGCCGTGGCCTACCGCTTCGGCGCCATATACATAAAATTCGTCGGCACCCACAAGCAGTACGATGCAATCGACGCTGATACCGTCGAAATGGAGTAACCCATGAACATACGTCCGATTCATAACGAAGAAGACTACCGTGCGGCGCTCAAAAACGTGTCTGCACTTTTCGACAACGAGCCAGAACCGGGTACCCCTGAAGGTGATTACTTCGACATCATGATCACTCTCATTGAGGCCTATGAAGCCAAACAGTTTCCACTGGATTTGCCCAATCCAATCGATGCCATCAAATTCCGAATGGAACAGTCAGGCCTGTCAGCCGCGGATCTCGCTCCGGCTATCGGTCGAACAAACAGGGTCTATGAAGTGTTGAATGGCAAGCGGGCACTCACTTTGCCAATGATATGGAAACTTCATGAGCTGTTTGGAATTCCTGCCGAAAGCCTGATCAAACCAATGAAGCAAATCTGATACAAATTGCAGCAACCCAGCCTTTGACTGCAGCTTAGCGATTAGCCACCAGATGCACCCCAAACAACAGATAGCAACCGCCCGCGAAGCGATCCAGCCATTGTCGCGAACGCTCATACACACCGGCAATCCGGCGACTGGCGAAGAACAGCGCCACGCAGCAATACCAACTGAACGACAACGTCGCCATGGTCAGCACCGCCAGCGCCAGTAACAGTGGCGGGATGTGGGCCGGCATGGCGGTGGCAAAGATGGTGGCGACGAACAATGCCGACTTGGGATTAGTCATGTTGCCAAGAAAGCCGCGGCCATAAGCTCCGAGCAACGTCTGCTCCGAAGTATCGAGCGTGCCCGGGACGATCGGTGCCTTGCGCTTGAACTGCTTGAGTCCGAGGTAGATCAGGTAGCAGCCACCGGCAATCTTGAAGCTCAGGTACAGCGTCGGCGCAGCACTGAACAGTGACTGAATGCCCAAGCCACCCGCCAGCCCCCACAACACGGTCCCGCTGGCGACGCCGAGCGCCGCGACGACACCGTGGCGGCGGGAACGGCTGACCGCCAGTTGCGCGATATTGAAGAAGTTCGGGCCGGGCGTGACCACGGCAACGGTCCACAACACGGCCAGCGACAGCAAGGGCGCCAGATAACTCAAGGGGGAAAGATCCATGGGGCATGCGCCTGATCGGTTCGACGATGCCCTCTACCTTGCAACATCCGGCAATGTTTTGCCATCAGCAGACATTCAGACCGCTAGCGTCTTGCCATCCACCGCATCACCAATCTTCAGGAAATGCCCACCCGCTACGTGGTGCAAGGTGCGCAAACCGTCATGCCCTTCGAAATGCCAGCGTCCGTCGCTGAACACGCGCTCATCGGCGTGGGCGGCGATGACTTCGGCGAGGAACAGGTCGTATTGCTCGTGATTGCGCGGCTCCGGCAGCAAACGGCATTCGAGCCAGGCGACGCAGTCTTCGAGCAGCGGCGCTTCGACTTGTTCGCCAGAAAACGTCTGCAAGCCGTAAGCCTGAAATTTGTCTTGCCCTTGGGTTTGGGTGATGTCCAGACCCGACGTATTGCCGACGGTTTGCACGATGTCGGCCTGATCGACGCAGGGGACGTTGAGCACGAAGGTGCCGGACGCTTCGAGCAACTGGCGGGTCCAGGTGGACTTGTCGAGGACCACCGCGACTTTCGGCGGTTCG
This sequence comes from Pseudomonas sp. AD21, assembly GCF_002878485.1. Lineage (NCBI taxonomy): Bacteria > Pseudomonadati > Pseudomonadota > Gammaproteobacteria > Pseudomonadales > Pseudomonadaceae > Pseudomonas > Pseudomonas sp. AD21. Next base: position 22,227 of record NZ_NQYG01000030.1, on the reverse strand, counting down.
AAATCCAGCGGCATCGCCCAGGCGGCGGCCATGATGTTGCGCTGACCGTCATGGGCGGCGCTGACCAGCACGGTCGGCCCGTGATTGAGCAGACGGTAGGCTTTGTTCAGGGGCACCGGGCGGCGGTGGGAAGCGCTCATGGGGATCTGCTCCGGGGAAAAAGGAGCTGATTGTAGCGCCACCTGTGACCTATAGGAGTGAGCCTGCTCGCGATAGCGGTGAATCAGTCAGCACCATTGTTGAATGTCAGACCGTCATCGCGAGCAGGCTCGCTCCCACAATGGATCAGTGGAGATTAGTGGGAGAGTTGATTGGCGAACTGACCGACCGCATCCACCACCTTCTGCGCGCCGTCCTGAATCTCGACGATCACCGTGCCTGCTTCCGCCGCCAGCGCCAGGCCTTGTTCGGCCTGAAGCTTGCCGTCGGTCATCAGCGCCACGGCGTTGCGCGCCATCTCCTGGTTCTGCCGCACCACAGTGACGATCTCTTCGGTCGCCTGACTGGTGCGCGAGGCCAGTTGTCGCACTTCGTCGGCCACCACCGCAAAGCCCCGACCCTGTTCGCCAGCACGGGCCGCCTCAATGGCAGCGTTGAGCGCCAGCAGGTTGGTTTGCTCGGCAATGCCGCTGATGGTTTTGACGATGGTGCCGATCACCTGCGACTGCTCGTTCAGTGCCTCGATGCCCTCGCCGGCAGACTGCATGTGTCGCGACAGATCACGCATCACATTCACCGCCTCGGTGACCACGGTAGTGCCACGTTGCGCGGTGCTGTCGGTTTGCTGCGAAGTGCTGTAGGCGATGCTGGCCGCGTCGGCAACCGCTTGCTCGCGATTGACCTGATCGGTGATCACCGTGGCGAACTTCACCACTTTGTACAGCTTGTTGTTGGCATCGACCACCGGGTTGTAGGACGCCTCCAGCCAGACCACGCGGCCGTGGCTGTCGATACGTTTGAAGCGCTCAGCCACAAATTCGCCATTGTTCAGGCGACGCCAGAAATTCTGGTACTCGGCGCTGTTGTACTCCTCCGGCGCGCAGAACATGCGGTGATGTTTGCCCTTGATCTGCGCCAGGCTGTAACCCATGCCGCTGAGGAAGCGCTCGTTGGCATTCAGCACGTTGCCGTTGAGGTCGAACTCGATCACTGCGGTGGAACGTACCAGCGCGCCGATCAGGTTTTCGTGCTCGCGGGAGGCTTCAATGGTGCGGGTCAGGTCACTGGAGAAAATCGAGAACTGCTTGATTCGGCCATCCGAAGAACGCACCGGCTGCACGATGGAGCGCAGCCACGCCTCTTCCCCATTACCGCGCAACAGACGCACGGCCCCGGCGAAGTGCTCGCCACGGGTCAGTGCGGACTTGAAACGATGGTGAAATTCATCGGCCTTCACATGCACAGGAACGATGTCTTCAATGGCCCGCCCCACCAGATCCTGGCTCTTGTAGAGCATCTCGGCGAGAAAGTTCTGGTTGACCGACTGAATCCGTCCATCGGGCTCCAGGGTTAGCACCAACATCTCGCTTTCCAGGCTTTCCTTCACTTGTAGCAGGCTGGAAAGTTCTTCACGAAGAGTGGCCAGCTCTTGCTTGAGGCGTTTGTTGAACATGGGAAAGTACCGATAGGCAAGGTGGAAAGCGGGATGCAGCCTAACCATCGGCCTTGAAAATCTTTTCTGAAGAGCGATTGCGACCGGTCAGTCAAAAATAATCTCAATAGGCCATTGGTCTTATCTTTACGCCAACCGGCAGGATACAAAACCGGGCGCTTTGGCCCGGCCATATCAGGTATTCTCAGAGTAAATTGCAACAACATGTTGCAGCTATCCGCCCGATAAGGAGTGCCGTTTTGGATTTATCGACCGCTGCCTGGATGGTTCACGACACCCGCCTGATTCTCTGCTGCCTGCTGGCCATTGCCACAATTATTGTGCTGATCAGCGCCACCAAGCTTCCGCCCTTCCTGTCGATCCTGATCGGCACATTCATTGCCGGCGTCGGCGCGGGTTTACCGCCTGAGGACGTGGCCAAGGCGTTCAGCAAAGGCGCCGGGGCGATTCTCGGTGAAGCCGGGATCATCATTGCATTGGGTTCGATGCTCGGCGCGCTGATGGCCGAATCCGGCGCGGCCGACCGTATCGCTTCGACCTTGCTTGGACTGGGCAAAGGCAAGTCCCTGCCGTGGGTCATGGCGCTGGTGGCGATGGTGATTGGCTTGCCGCTGTTCTTTGAAGTCGGGCTGGTGATGATGGTGCCGATCATCTTCGTCATGGCCCGCCGTTCGGGGCAGCCACTGTTGAAAATCGCGATTCCGGCACTGGCCGGGATGACCACACTGCACGCACTGATGCCACCGCATCCCGGGCCGTTGATTGCCGTCAGCGCGTTGCATGCCGACCTTGGGCTGACCATGTTGCTGGGCTTCAGCATCGCCATCCCGGCGGTGATCCTGGCTGGACCGATCTACGGCAACTGGCTGTCGAAACGCATGCACGTCGATGAGCCGGCAGAACTCGGCGCACTGTTCAGCGCTCCGCCGAAAGCGCCGCGTCAGCCGAGTTTCGGCATGTCGCTGCTGATCATTCTGTTGCCGGTGCTGCTGATGCTCGGCAGCACTCTGGCGAAAGTCGCGATGAGCCCGGAAAGCAGCGTCGCCCTGACCCTGAAGTTCCTCGGCGAACCGTTGGTGGCGCTGGGCATTGCGGTGATGGCGGCGGTGATCTGCCTCGGCTGGGCCAACGGCATGCCGCGCGACCACGTCGGCGGCACCCTGCGCAAAAGCCTGGCGCCGATTGCCGTGCTGTTGCTGACCATCGGCGCCGGTGGCGGCCTGAAGCAGACCTTGCTGGATGCCGGCATCAGCCAGACCATCAGCAAGGTCGCCGAAGGCGCGCACATGCCGTACCTGTTGCTGGCCTGGCTGATCGCTGTGGCATTGCGTCAGGCTACAGGCTCGGCAACGGTGGCCACCACGACGACGGCGGGGATTCTGGCGCCGATGATGGCGGGCCTCGCCGCGACGCAAAGTTCGTTGGTGGCGCTGGCGATTGGCGCCGGCTCAGTGTTCTTCTGCCACGTCAACGACGCCGGCTTCTGGATGGTTCGCGAGTACTTTGGCTTGCAGCTGAAACAGACGATCTGGGTCTGGTCGGTCCTGCAAACCATCGTCTCGGTGGTAGGCCTGGTGGGGACCTTGCTGTGGTGGCACTGGTTGACGTAACGGCCTTCAGGAACAGGGCGCCACCGAACGGCGCCCGACCCCGGGCATGCGCACACCGAAATACGCCGCGCTACCGATGCCGACCGCGCCCATCACCGCGCAGAACATCACGCAGATCCACGGACTCCATGGCATCAGACCGATCAGCAACAGCGGTGTGATGCTTGCCCATGCGGCGTAGGCAATGTTGTAGGTGAAGGAAATGCCTGACACGCGAATGCGCGCGGGGAACAAGCCGACCATCACCGACGGCACCGCACCGACCACACCGCACGCTAGACCGGCCACGGCGTAAGCCAGGCCAACCCAATCGCCGCCCATGATCAAGCAGCCATACAGCACGCCGATACCCAGCGGCAGCAACAGGCTATACAGCATGACCGTGCGCCAGGCGCCGATACGGTCGACCAGCAGGCCGGCGATCACGCAGCCGATGTTGAGGAATACGATGCCCAATGCGCTGAGGGCGAAGGTGTGGCTGGCGCTCATGCCGAAGGTTTTCTGCATCATGGTCGGCGTAATGACGACGAACACCACCACTGCCGAAGTCAGCACGCAGGTCAGCAACATCGCCGGCAACATCGCCAGTCGATGCTCGCGCAGCACCGTGCGCAGCGGCAGTTCGACCCGCGCCTCGCGTTGCGCTTCCATCGCCATGAACACCGGGGTTTCGCTCAGCCAGCGGCGCAGATAAACGCCAATCACGCCGAACACGCCACCGAGCAGGAAGGGATAGCGCCAGGCGTAATCAAGAATTTCCGCCGGGGTGAACACTTGCGCGAGAAACGTCGCGGTCAACGCGCCGATCAGGTAACCGAAAGTCAGCCCGGCCTGCAAAAAGCCCAGGGCATAACCGCGATGCCCGGCGGGCGCGTGCTCGGCGACGAACACCCAGGCGCTCGGCACTTCACCACCGACCGCCGCGCCTTGCAGGATGCGCAGCGCCAGCAACAACAGCGGTGCGAAATAACCGATCTGGGCATACGTCGGCATGATCCCGATCAGCAGGCACGGCAGCGCCATCATCAGGATGCTCAGGCTGAAGACCTTTTTGCGGCCCAGGCGATCGGCGAAATGCGCCATCAGGATCCCGCCCAGAGGCCGCGCCAGGTAACCGGTGACGAAGATGCCAAAGCTTTGCAGAAGACGCAGCCACTCGGGCATTTCCGGCGGGAAGAACAACTGGCTGAGGGTCAGGGCAAAGAACACGAAAATGATGAAATCGTAGATTTCCAGCGCCCCGCCGAGGGCTGCAAGGCCGAGGGTCTTGTAGTCGGAACGGCTGAACGGCGCCGGTCGGGCTGTGGATTGGGCAGTCATGGCAAAGAACTCTGGCAGGCAAAAAACCAAGGCGCTCATGGTCTACGCAAATCCGCCTGGGGACAACCCGTTAGACCATAGTCCCGGTTTTGCAAAACCTGCTCACAAAAGCGCTTGGCTTGATTTACTGTTGAGGCCTGTCTGCAGCCACCGTCCAGTGAAAACCTGTGGGAGCGGGCTTGCTCGCGAATGCGGTGTGTCAGTCGACACTGATTGGTCTGACACACCGCATTCGCGAGCAAGCCCGTTCCCACCCAAAGCACTCAGCGATCTGCAGACCCAAAATAACCATAAAAATCCGAGGTACTTCCTGTGGCCGTTGAGATCGAAGATAGCCGCTCCGCGCGCTTTGCCCTGCGCTGTTCAAGCTTTGCCGAACGCTGGTTCCCCGACTCCTGGGTGTTCGCCGCGTTGGCGGTGATCATTGTCGCACTGGCCACTATGGCCATGGGCGCCAAACCCACCGATGCCGCGATGGCGTTCGGCGACGGGTTCTGGAGCCTGATCCCGTTCACCATGCAAATGGCCTTCGTGGTGATTGGCGGTTACGTGGTCGCCAGCTCGCCGCCGGCCGTCAAACTGATCGACAAACTGGCACGTATCCCGAAAAACGGCCGCTCCGCCGTGGCCTGGGTCGCGCTGATCTCGATGGTCGCCTCGCTGTTGAACTGGGGCCTGTCGCTGGTGTTCGGCGGTTTGCTGGTGCGCGCCCTCGCCCGCCGCACCGATCTGAAAATGGATTACCGCGCAGCCGGTGCGGCGGCGTACCTGGGCCTGGGCGCGGTCTGGGCGCTGGGGCTGTCGTCATCGGCGGCGCAGTTGCAGGCCAACCCGGCCAGCCTGCCACCGTCGATCCTGTCGATCACCGGGGTGATTCCGTTCACCCAGACCATCTTCCTCTGGCAGTCCGGCGCCATGCTGCTGGCATTGATCGTGATTTCGATCATCGTCGCCTACGCCACCGCGCCCGGCCCGAACTCTGCGCGCGACGCCAAGGATTGCGGCATCGACCCGGCATTCAATCTGCCGCCGCTGCAACCGCGTACCCGGCCAGGTGAGTGGCTGGAGCACAGTCCGTTGCTGATCATTTTGCTGGTGTTGCTGGCGGCCGGCTGGCTGTTCCACGAGTTCTCGACCAAACCGGCGATCACTGCGATTTCCGGGCTCAACACCTATAACTTCCTGTTCATCATGCTCGGCGCCCTGCTGCACTGGCGCCCGCGCAGCTTCCTCGATGCGGTGGCCCGAGCGGTGCCGACCACCACCGGCGTGCTGATCCAGTTCCCGCTGTACGGCTCGATTGCCGCGCTGCTGACTACGGTCAAAGGCGCCGATGCGCAGACGCTGGCGCATCACATCTCGACCTTCTTCGTCAGCATTGCGTCCCACGACACCTATGCGCTGTTGATGGGCGTGTACTCGGCGATTCTCGGTTTCTTCATTCCGTCCGGCGGCGGCAAGTGGATCATCGAGGCGCCATACGTGATGCAAGTCGCCAACGATCTGCAATACCACCTCGGCTGGGCGGTGCAGATCTACAACGCCGCCGAAGCGCTGCCAAACCTGATCAACCCGTTCTACATGCTGCCGCTGCTGGGCGTGCTCGGTCTGAAGGCGCGGGACCTGATCGGCTTCTCGTTCGTGCAACTGCTGGTGCACACGCCGCTGGTGCTGTTCTTGCTGTGGGTGCTGGGGACGACATTGGCGTATACGCCGCCGGTGATGCCGTAGCTTGACGGGATTGCACCTGCCAAATGGCAGGTGCAATCAATGTTACCTGGAGGGTAGGAATCTCAGCAGCTCAGGCAAAGCAACCTGAACCGTTTCCCAAACGACATCCAGATTGATGTCGAAGTAGCCATGAGCGATCCGGTTACGCATCCCGCGCATGCTGCGCCAGGGAGTTTGAGTGTTCTGAGCCGCGAATTCTGGAAAGCGGTCCATTATTTTGGTTGCCGCCTCGCCAATGATGACCAGGCTCATGATGACCGCTTGCTGCGTCCGTTTATCGTCTACGAACTCTTCCTTGCTCAGACCTTCGACGAAGACCAGTGCGTCGCTCGCGGCCTGACGAATGTGCTCAAGGTAATCGCCGAGCCGATTCTCGATCATACGGGACGGGCCTGATCAAGAACCTGCTGACGAAATTTCAGCGGAAGGTCTCCCGGCGTTAACAGATCGACGGTAACCCCCAGCAAGTCCTCAAGTTCAAGCTGTAGTCCACCGAGATCAAACAAGGTGGCGCCAGGCAATGGATCGACCAACAGATCAAGGTCACTGCCTTCCATATCGGTACCCAGCGCTGTCGAGCCAAACACTCGCGGATTGGCCACACGGAATCTGCCGACAACCTCACGGACGGCAGCTCGTTGCAGATCAAGAGCAATGGAAGGCTTCATGGTTCACTCAGGCCAGTTTCGATATCGCAGCAGTCTAGCAGTGCCGAAGGGTCGTAGACACCGCACCATTTTGTAACCCAACCGTCACATTCCCTTGCTAGCGTCCGCCCGAAACAAACTGAAACAGTTAAGCAAAACGGGCTGATAGATGAAAGACGAAACAGACAGCACTGACGCACCTGAATCCGACAACCCCACCGACACCAGTCGCCGCCGCTTCCTCGGCGGGGTCGCTGTCCTCGGTGTGGGTGCCACGCTGGCTGGCTGCGGTAACGCCAGCGATCAGCCGGGCAAACCGGCCGAGCGCCCGCTGACGCCGACCGAGCTGGACAAAGCCCTTCGTGACCAAGTGAAGACCGTGGTGGTGATCTACGCCGAGAACCGCAGCTTCAACAACCTGTTCGGTGATTTCCCCGGTGTCGAGAAACCGCTGTCAGCGCTCAAGCCTGCCGATTATCAGCAACGTGACCGCAACGGCAGTCTGCTGCAGACCTTGCCGCCAGCTTGGGGCGGGGTGTTGCAGATCGGCCCGCAAACCCTCGATGGCGTGACCTACCCCGCCGCCACGCAGTTTCAGGAAAACCTGCCCAACGCACCGTTCGCCCTCAAAGGCCCGAATGGCGAAGACCTGCCGTTCGGCCTGGTCACCCGCGATCTGTGGCACGTGTTCTATCAGAACCAGATGCAGATCAATGGCGGCAAGAACGATGGCTTCGTCGCCTGGGCCGACTCCGGCGGCCTGACCATGGGCCATTACGCCCAGAGCCGTTATTCCCTGCGTCTGTGGGATGTCGCGCAGGAATTCGTACTGTGCGACAACTTCTTCCAGGGTGCCTTCGGTGGTTCGTTCCTCAACCACCAATACCTGATCAGCGCCACCGCGCCGTTCTATCCGGACGCGGCCAATTCGGTGGCCAAGAGTCAGATCGCCACCTTGCAAAGCGATGATCCGAACGATTCGCGCTTGAAACCGCTGGAGCAATCCCCCGCCAGCGCCATGACTGGCCCGCCGCAGTTCGGCCCGAGCGCGTTGACCCCGGACGGCTTCGGCGTCAATACGCTCGCCCCGCCCTACTGGCCAACCTGGATTCGCGACCCGGAGCGTCCGGCGTATTCCAAAGCGGATCTGCCCAACGTCATGGTGCCGCAGACCCACGAACACATCGGCGACAAGCTGTCGAAGAAGAACATTGACTGGGCGTGGTACGCCGGTGCGTGGCAGGCAACGCTGGAGCAGTACAAGGATTCTGGCGGCATTCCGAAAATCCCCAATTTTCAGTATCACCATCAGCCGTTCAACTACTTCAAGCAGCAAGGCCCGGAAAACCCCGTCGAGCGCAATAAACGCCTGCGCGATGCTGGCCTGGGCGATGAGTCGAGCACCAACAAGTTCTTCGCCGATGCCGAGGCCGGCAAGTTGCCGGCGGTGAGTTTCTACAAACCGCAAGGCAACCTGAACATGCACGCCGGTTATGCCGACGTGGCGTCCGGGGATCGGCACATCGTCCGCGCATTGAAGGTGCTGCGCGAAAGCCCGCAGTGGCAAAACATGGTGGTGATTGTGACCGTCGATGAAAACGGCGGTTGGTGGGATCACGTTGCACCGCCCAAGGGCGACCGCTGGGGCCCGGGTTCGCGGGTGCCGGCGCTGGTGGTGTCGCCGTTTGCGCGCAAGGGCACGGTCGATCACACGGTTTACGACACAGCGTCGATCCTGCGACTGATCACTCGAGTGTTCCAGCTCGAAACCCTCGACGGCCTCAAGCAGCGGGATGACGCGATGATCGCCCGCGGTCAGAAACCCATGGGCGATCTGACCAACGCCTTGCATTTTCAAGCCTGAAACCGAGTCCTGCGGGCTGACGCAAAAATCCGTGAATGACGGTTTCTCTGTGCAACACGGCTGATCCAATATGAAGCGCCCCGACATCCCGGGGAACCCACGCTGAAAAGGATCTGAGCATGTTCAAACTCGCAGGACTTATCCCCACCGTACTGGCCCCCACCGCACTGGCCCTCGCCGCGCTCACACTGAGCTCGGCCGCCCACGCCGATGTCGACCTGAAACTGGGCAGCACCGAGCGCGTCACCCGCCTCTTCGCCTACCCCAATAACTGCAGCGTGATCTGCTATCGCAAGTGGTCGCTGGAACAGACCGTCGCCCATTACCTGAGCCAGAGCGTGCAACGCGATGGCTACACCAATGCCAAGGTACTGGTGAAAAACGATAACGGGCAGATTCATGTCGAAATCAGCGGCGTACCGCAAGGCTACGACAAACCGCTGTCGGCACTGCTCGATGCCGGCGATCTGGCCTACAACGGCGCCAGCAAGCTCAACGCCGATGGCAAATGGGCTTACAGCTGGTATCTGTTCCTGCCGCTGGGCATGGCCCTGGAAAACCGCAAGAGCGTCGAGTTGCTGCACTTTCCGCCGGACTATTCGCTGACCCAGGCCCAGGATTACCTGCGCTCGAACACCACGGATCGCTGGGCCACGCTGCTGACCGACAACGGTATCCCGGCCGATCAGACCCCGGCCTATCAGACCATCATCGACATTGCGCCAATCGCGGCGCCGTCCAATGCCGGCAGTGATCTGGAGGGGGTCTACGACTACTTTAAGGATTACCAGACCACACTGGTCAAGCAGTTCAGCCAGACCAGCGCCGGCACCACCTTGCCGATGGTCGCGTTCGGCGCGCCGGTGCGTAACTGGATCAAGCAGCAATACGGGCCGACCGTAGGCGTTTTGGGGCTGGCTACCATCAGCCCGAGTGCGGGGGTGAACGTGCCAGTACTGGGTTCGAACCACCCGAGCTACATCTGGTACGCCGCCGACCCGGCGAGCTACGACGGCGATGAAGCCAAGGCCGACGCCGCCGGGTTGAAGGTCATGGGCCAGGACTTGAGCGCGGCCTGCTGGCAGGCCGGGATGGGCAGCAAACCGGGCACCGACCCGAAAACCCTGCTCAACAGCTGCACGCAGACCTGGCAAGTGACGCAGAAGGTCAAGACCTGCGAGCTGTTCTACACCTCGATCCGCAACCTGACCCCGGCACAGGCTGCCGCCAAGTGCTCGACCACGCCGATCAAGGCGCAACTGCAACAGCTCAAGGGCGAGTTGCCAGCCACTGCAGTGCCTGCACCACACCTCTGATCCGCTGAAAAGGCTTCCCGTGTCAGTCATTGCTGACGCGGGACGCAGCTCTTTTCCCCTGTCAGATCTGACAGTAGACGAGGTGCGTCATTCACGAAATGATTGGATCCAAACAAATAGATTGCAGTGCTGACAGGACGTCAGACCGCGCAAGTCACAACACTTGACGACAGGGAACGTTATGAACAATCACGCACAGCCGCAGCACACTCCCCCTGATACGCCAGGCATCTACCCCTTTGCCGGCTTGCCCGTGCGCCTCGGCTTCCCTTCTACAGTAGATTTCGAAATCGTTCCGGACGGACAGGGTCACTCGACAGTGGTGGCACGCCGGGAATTCCTGCGCATCACCCGGATGTGCCGTATTTCCGGGCAACTGTTGCCCTATCGCTGTCGCCAGACCCGGCAGCTACTGACCGGAATCCATATCTACGACCCGCGCTTTTGCGGGCTGCTCGAACATGCCTGCGACCCGAATGTGTTCCTCGACATGAGCGAACTGTGGCTCTGGGCACTGCGCGATATTCACCCGGGTGAACGCCTGACCATCGACTTCGCCGCCACCGAAGATCGCCTGTTGCAACAGTTTGCCTGCACCTGCGGCGGGCCGCGCTGCCGAGGGTGGATCACCGGTTACGATGAACCACCCAGTATCGAGGGCCAGCATTTCCTGCAGCACTGGCGGCATGCGCACTGATCGGGCTTACAACGCCCCGACCGGGCGCAGACGGTATTGCGGCGGCAGTTGTTCGAAACCGCTGATCGTGGTGTTCAGGCTTTTCCAGCGACCGTCCTTGATGCCATAGATGCAACCGTGAATCGACAGGCTCTGCCCGCGATGCCAGGCGTTCTGGATGATGCTGGTGTGGGCGACGTTGGCCACTTGCTGGACGACATTGAGTTCGCACAGCCGGTCGACCTGTTCCTCTTCGGTCGGCAGCTTGGCCAGCTCTTCACGTTTTTCGTAGTACAGATCGCGGATCGAGCGCAGCCAGCCGTCAATCAGGCCGAACTGGCGATCCTGCATCGATACGCGCACACCGCCGCAACCGTAGTGGCCGGTGACGAGGATGTGTTTGACCTTGAGCACATCGACTGCGTACTGGATCACCGACAGGCAGTTGAGGTCGGTGTGCAGCACCACGTTGGCGACGTTGCGGTGCACGAACAGATCGCCCGGCAGCATGCCGACGATTTCGTTGGCCGGCACCCGTGCGTCGGAGCAGCCGATCCACAGATACTCAGGGGTCTGCTGGCGCGCCAGCTTGGCGAAGAAATCCGGGTCTTCCTTGGTGATCGCGTCAGCCCAACGCTCGTTGTTATCAATCAGGTCTTGTAAGTCGTGCATGGTGTAAGGCCTCAAGAAAGATGCGCTGGTATGACAGACGACCGCCCGTCGGGGTCACGCAAGAACCGCAGGTGTTTTTCTTTGGAATTCTCGTGTTCCCGGTGAGTCCACTCAGTAAGGCCCACAGTATGAGGAATTGCCATGACTGATTCACGACGTCCGTACGATGCGGTGCAACCGGAACCCATCGATGATAACGAAGACCGCATGGGCTCGGTGCATGAGCTGGATTTCGATGAAGACGAACCCAGCGCGAAAATCGGCGACGAGATTCCAGAGCGCGAACGCGAGCAACTGATGCCGAACGAGCGGGTGCGTGAGGCCGGGTTTACCGGCGCATCGAAAGCAGACCATGAACCCACCGACGATGACTTGAGCCCGGAAACGCTGATTCATGAAGACGGCGCCCGGGACGCCGAAGAAGCCGGCGAAGGCAACCAGGCGGATTGGGACTTGAGCATTGTCGACGAGGATGACATCGGCGGCGGCAATGGTCTGGATGAAGCGGAGCTGGCACGGCGTGATCCGCTGGATGGCAACCGCTGATCGTTGTTGCCTGAGAGGCCGCCTTCGCGAGCAAGCCCGCTCTCACATGGGTTTTGAGTCGTTCACACATGTTGTGATCAACCCAAAACCCATGTGAGAGCGGGCTTGCTTGCGAAGCTTTTAAGGCTTAGTCAACCAAAGTGCAGGCCATGACCACAGCATCTTCACGCCCGCCCACCGCCGGATAATAATCCCGACGCCGGCCAATCTCGTTGAAGCCATAGCGCTCGTACAATTTGAACGCCGCCGTATTGCTGTCACGCACTTCCAGAAAACACTCCCGAGCGTTAGCCTTGTAGGCAATCGACATCAGGTGCTCCAGCAACGTCAGCCCCAGCCCACGCCCCTGATTCTCCGGTTTGACGGTAATGTTGAGCAGATGCGCCTCATCCAGAATGATCTGCACCACTCCGTGGCCGACCTGCTGCTGACCTTCGAACATCAGCCAGATCTGGTACTTGCCCAGCCCGTCGAGAAAAATCCCGCGGGTCCAGGGATGGCTGTACGCCGCGTATTCAATCTTCAATACAGCGTCCAGGTCCGCCTCGGTCATCGGGCGGAACGATACAGCTTCACTCATTCGATTCTTTCCAGCGCGCCATCAGCCGACGCATGGCTTGCCACACAGCGGCTTTGCGCTGTGGCTCTTCCATCAACAATTCCAGACCGGGAATGGCCCAGGCCAGGCCCAGCCCTTCAATCTGCAATTCACTATTGAACGCCTCGGCATCCGCTTCACCAGCAAAGCGCACCGCCGGCAGGCCAATCAGCCACAGGCAGGTGCAGGGCGCCGTTTCCATTTGCACCGAAAGGAACCCCTGCACAAAGTCGCGGGCGGCTTCCGGGCCTTGATCCATGGTGCCGCGGTTCAACCACGGCCAGCGCACCGGCTCGCCGACGATTTGCGGTGCGTCCGGCAGACCGGCAGCGCGCAGCATGTCTTTAAGCAGCAGATAGGCCGGATCGCGGCTCTGGAACGCTTCGCCTGTGGGTAACTCCACCAGCAGCAGACACGCCCCGGCGCGCAGCAATTGCAGGGCGAAGCGCGGTGGCGGCGCGGGCGCGGGCTTGACGACGACCGGCGCCTCTTCGACCTCTTCCACCGGTTTGGCGCCATTGCGGGTACTGGCGAGCGAGGGGCGCGGCACTTCGATTTTTGGCCGCTCCACCGGACGGGCGGCAGGTTGCACCGCCGCTTCGGCCTGCACAACCGGCATCACCGCGACCTCAGGTTCAGGCTCGTGCATGTCCAGCAGCTCGGGCCGCGACGGTGCGGCGAAAGGCAATTCGGTGCGCGGCAGCCAGTTGACCACCTGCATGGCGTTCAAATAGGCGCGGCGGCGGGACTCGATAAGCAAAGGTCGGCCACTTGTGGATAACTGAAAGTGCGCTGATTCTACCGCCCTTCGCTCAAGATCGCCCGTTGTTGATCGATAGACTTGACCTAAAGAAAGCGACAGCCTGTCCCCGAGAGTGAATCGTATCCTTCGTGATGCAGTACAATCGCGGCTTTTAATCGCCAACCAGCCGGCCATTCCGATGATCGAACCCAAGCGCGTCTTGCGCGCCCTCGCTGAACACTGGGCACTTCTGGAGCCACTGTGCGAGCACTTCGACCAAGGCACCCTGAGCCTCAACGAACTGCGCACGCAACTGGCCGCCCAACAACTGGACAGCACGCCGCAGGACATCACCAGCCTGCTCGACGTGTGGATTCGCCTCGACATCCTGATTCCTGTCGCGAAAAGCCCGAACCGTTTCGAGCTCAATGCACAGATCCACGATTTCCTCGCCTACCTGCGCCGTGAGCACCGTCTGGGCCTGTGCCTGGAGATTGAAGCCTACCTGCGCCACCTCGAACGTCTGGCCGGTTACATTCAGGACGCGTTCGACATTCGCGACGGCCACGACCTCGCTCGCCAGTTGCGCCTGCTCGACATGCGCGTGCGCGACGTGTTGAAGAAGCTCGACAACGACGAGCAGGCACTGGTGGCCGTGGCCGAACGGGCCAAGACCAGCGACCGGCAGATTCCGCTGCGCCAGCGTTACGCCGAAGTACTGGCGACGTGGGACGAATACGTCGAGCCAATGATCGATCTGGTGAACGCCGACGGCGCCTTCGAACAAGGCGTGCGCAAGGTCGAAACCGTGCTACTGAAGATGCTCAGCGAACAGCAACGTCTCGGCCATCTGGTTGACGACGACATGCTCCTGCGCACCCACGCGCGCATCCTCGAAATGCAGACCAGCGCGCAACTGACCTTGCGTCATGCCCGCGAACTATTGCTGCCGCTGCGTGAAGAAGCGCGCCGGCACAACGCCGTGACCCGTGGTGCCGCACTCGCACTGGCGGCGATTCGCCGTAAAGGCATCGATGCCGTGCCGCAAGCGGCGATGCCGCTGTTCACCCGGCCGCAAAGCACCTTCCTCGGCAGCGCCAGTCAGGTCGAAGCTTACGTTTACGCTTTGGCCCGATTCGAACCAAAACCGGCACGCTTCCCGAAAGCGCACAAAACACAAAAATCCGGCGACGCGCCACGTGCACCACGCACCGTGCGCGAGATGGTCGAGCGTTGCGAAGAGTCCCTGCCAATGCCGGATCTGATGACCTGGCTGCTGGAGCAGGAGCCGGACGGCGCCACTGACGAATTGCTCTACTGGTTCTCGCGCCTGTCGCGGGAAAAACGCTTCAAGCGCGAGCGTCTGGAACGCCGCGAATACCACACTCACGAGCACCAGGTCAGCCTGCGCTCCTTCGCCCTGCTCTCGGCCCGCGACACCGCCGCCGAGGATTCTGCGAGCATCCCCAATGCATCTTGATCTCTCCGAACTGTCCCAACTGGCGCCGATCTTCCGCGAGCTGTTCAAGGGCTACCACGTCAGCCGCCGCGACCCGGAGCTGTACGCGCAACTGTCGAACTTCCAGGATCAGTACCGCACGCTGTTCAAGGCCCTGGGTTTTGAACTGGTCTGCGACACCCGTGGTTTCTACTACTTCGTGCCGGACATGGCCGCCGCGGCGGTGAACAAGACCGCCCAGCGTCTGGCGCTGTTCACCTTCATCCTCGTCGAGCATCTGGCCGACCAGGGCCGCGACCCGATCGCCGTGCTCGACGGTGGCAGCCTCGGCCGTGAAGAACTGCCGTCGCTGTTGGAAAAGTACCGCGACCTGTTCATTCAGGCCGAAGTGCAGACCGTTGAAGAACTCGAAGAAAAGATCATGCGTCGCATGACTCAACTCGGTTTCGCCGGCGAAGAAAACGGCGTGTACCGTTTCTTGCCGCCGATGCACCGTTTCCTTGATGTGTGCCTGTCGGTGCAGCAAGACCGCGATCTGGCCGCTAGCGTCCACAGCGTATTGCCGCTGCCGGCACCGGTGCTGATCGACGAAGAAGCCGAAGCCAAATTCCTCGAAACCGACGATCCGCTTGATCTGTCCGAATTTGCAGAAGAAAGCGAAGAAGACGCACTGGCCCGCGCCATTGCCGAAGAACAGGAGTCCGACGCATGAGCCAGGAACGCTACGGCATCCGCCGCTTTGCCCTTTTGAACACCGCCGGTTACAGCCTCGGCCTGTTCCCGCTGGAAGAACCGCTGTCGGTCTACGGCGCGAACAACCTCGGTAAATCGGCGTCGATCAACGCCTTGCAGTTCCCGATTCTGGCGCGCATGTCGGACATGAGTTTCGGCAAGTACAGCCTGGAACAATCGCGGCGTTTCTACTTCGCCTCCGACACCAGTTACATCCTTGTCGAAGTGAACCTGCCCCACGGCCCGCACGTGATTGGCGTGGTCGGTCGTGGCCCGGGCGGCGGTTTCGGTCACCAGTTCTTCGCCTATGCCGGCAAACTCGATCTGGCGCATTACCAAAAGAACGATACCTGCCTGCGTCAGAAAGAGCTGTTCAGCAACCTTGAGAAAGAAGGCCTGAAAGCCTACGAACTCAAGCCGGACGAACTGCGTCGTCTGCTGGTTGGCGGCCACACCTCAATCCCGCTCGACCTGACCCTGATCCCGCTGCGCTCCACCAGCGAGCAGAGCCTGAAGACGTTCCGCGCGCTGTTCATCAACCTGCTGCACATGCGTGAAATCACCGCAGCCAAGCTCAAGCAACTGTTCCTCGATGCCTTCGAGCACAGCCTGCGTTCCGGCAGTGTCGATTACATCGCCGCGTGCGAAGAAGCCTTCCGCGACGTGCGCCGGATGGAACAGGACTACAACTCGCTGGTCGCGGCCGGCCCACTGGTCGAGGCCTTGGCCAACGGCGTGAAACAGCGTGACGTGCTACGCGGAAAACTGCATCGCCTGTCACCGCTGCTCGATTCGTTGCTCGGCACATGGTCGGACTACGCCAGTGCGCGCAAAGAAGAACTGACGATTCAGGCCGACCATTACCGTGGCGAGCAGGACAGTCTGCAAAACGATCAGCGCGGCGGCACCCAGGAGCTGATGCGTCTGGAGCGGGAGATTTCCGGCATCCAGCGCTGGCTGGGTGAGTTGTCGGTGCTGAAGAATCGTTTTGCCTTGGTCGATGACGTCAAAGTGCTGGAGCAACAATTGCTCGCGGCCAAAGACGCTCACGACGAACTGGCCGGTGCTCTGGCGCAATCGCGTCAGTTCAGCGCCGAGGATCTGGAAGAGCGGCTGCGCGATCTGGAAAAACGCCTGAAGTCGGTGAAACTGCAACTCGATCACGCCGACAACAACAGCTACGCCCGTCTGCGCGAAGAATTCTCGCAACAGGACGTCGAGCGTCTGATGCGCCTGTTCAACAGCGCACTGTTCAGCCTGCCGCTGGGCGAGCACGGCATCACCCTCGATGAAGACGGCGAGTGGGTCAAATCGGTCGAGTTGATCCTTGATGGCTTCAAGGGTGAGCGTTTCGAAGTGCCGGGCCTGTCGATCGACATCTCGCACATCGAGCCGCCAGCCCTGCAAGCGCTGGCTGACCGTGCCGCACTGCGTGATCAGAAAGAGCGTCTGGAAAAAGAACTCAAGCAACTGAAAACCCAGCAAGCCGTTGCTGCTGACCGTGCTGCGAGCAAGACCCAGACCGAAGCGCTGTACCAGCAAGTGCTGGATGCGCAGAAAGCCCTGGAAGATTTCCGCCGCACCCAGACACTGAGCGCTGAAGAAGGCGACAAGCTCGAACAACTGGCGCAGATGGAAGGCGCGCAGGACGAACTCAAGCGTTCCAGCGACGCGTTCACCGAGCGCGTCCAGCAACTGTCGGCCAAGCTGCAACTGGTCGGCCGGCAGATCGCCGACATGGAAGCCAAGCAACGCACCCTCGACGATGCACTGCGCCGTCGTCAGTTGCTGCCGACAGATCTGCCGTTCGGTACGCCGTTCATGGATCCGGTCGACGATTCGATGGACAACCTGCTGCCGCTGCTCAACGACTATCAGGACAGCTGGCAAGGCCTGCTGCGCGCCGACGGTCAGATCGAAGCGCTGTACGCACAAGTGCGTCTGAAAGGCGTGGCCAAGTTCGACAGCGAAGACGATATGGAGCGCCGCCTGTCACTGCTGATCAACGCTTACGCGCACCGTACCGATGAAGCCCTGACGCTGGGCAAGGCGCGTCGTGCGGCGGTCACCGACATCGCTCGCACCCTGCGCAATATTCGCAGCGACTACGACAGCCTCGAACATCAACTGGCGCTGTTCAACCGCGAGATCAACAAGCGTCAGGTCTCCAACCTGCAGAGCTTCCGTATCGTGCTTGCGCCGAACAAGGAAGCGCTCAAGCACATCGACCAGATCATCCATAGCGCCGGTCAGTACGAAGAAGGCGAAACCCTGTCGGTGTTCGACCTCAGCCAGAGCGCCGAGCAGGACAACAAGAACGAAGAGGCCAAGGAATATCTGGCTCGGTTGGTGGCAGCGAACCACAACCAGCTCGGTCTCAAGGACTTGTTCGAACTGGCGTTCGAGATCACCAAGGTCAACGGTCAGCCGGTTATCCACACCGACATCGATGGCGCGGCGTCCAACGGCACCACCATGACCATCAAGGCGCTGACCAACATGTACTTGTTGCTGCACTTGATGGACCGTGACCTCGCCGGTCGTGTGCGCCTGCCGTACTACCTCGACGAGGCGGCGGACATCGATGAGAAGAACCAGGCCGCCCTGCTGGAAACCAGCCTGCAACTGGGCTTCGTGCCGATTCTGGCGAGTGTGAAGCCGCAGGTCTGCGCCAGTGTCGCCATCGACCTGGAAGGCGGCAGCGGGCCTGCGGGCATCTACATCGACGAGGCGGACTGGAAGTACATCCGTCGCCATGATGTGGTGAAAGCCACGGTCAATGTTGAAGCAGATGAACCGGAGCTGGATGCGGTTTGATCGGCGTCAGCTGAAGGCAAAAAAAGGGCCGCGATCTGATGGGATCGCGGCCCTTTTTTATGGCGTTGGATTTGTTCTGGCGCTTAGGGCCCTATCGCGAGCAGGCTCACTCCTACAGTTGGAATACCTTCCCCTATAGGAGTGAGCCTGCTCGCGATGACGCCACTCCAGACACAGCTGAATTACTTACCGAGTGGAATCTTCGGCGCCCAGCTCAGCCACTCATCCTCGAACTTGTCGAACAGCGGGAACGTTTGCTCAGGCCGCGCAGGGTTGCCCATGCGTTCGCCGTCCGGCGTGGCGAAGGCGATGCCGCCCTGAATCGCCGTCTCCAGTGACTCCGTGCGTACCGTCACTCCCTTGAACAGACCGATATCAAAACCGACGCCACTGGTGTTCCAGAACCGCGTACCGCTACGCACCAGCGGCGCGTACTTCGGCTCGATCAAAATGTGCACCAATACCCGATCAGCTGTCTGCCCCAGCTCATAACCCGTGACCTTGCCCACGGTGATTTCGCGGTAAGTCACCGGCACGCCAGGCTTGAGCGAACCACGACGGGCCGCACTCAACACCAGACTCAAACCGGCTTCCTGCCTGGACACTTCCGGCGGATTGGCCAGCGCAACGAAATTCTTCTGCGGGCCAAGGTTCTTCGCCGCCGGTTGCACCTCCAGGTACTGCCCGGTGACCAGGGTTTCCAGATTCTGGGTCTTGATCAGCCCCAACTCAGGCTTGACCACCCAGAACTGGCTGCCAACCCGCGCAATGCGCTCCGGCACTTCAGTGATCCGCGCGGTGATCATTACCGATTGCAGGTCATCTGTCAGATCAACGTCTTCAATCTTGCCGACATCCAGCCCTTTGAAACGGATCGGCGTACCCGGGCGCAAACCATCGGCGCGGTCAACCTTGATCGTCACCACCGTGCCTTTCTGGTTGGCCTCATCATGGTTGGCGAACAGACGGAAACGCGGAATGCGCTTTTGCAACGGCGCCTTGGCTTGCGGTGTTTCGAAGGCAATACCACCGGCCATCAGTGTCTGCAATGACTCGCTCTTCACTTGAATCCCACCTGTCAGACCACCGGTGAGAGTGATTCCGCTGACGTTCCAAAAGCGAGTCGAGGCGTTGACCAGGTTTTCGTATTCCTTCTCGATATGGACGCCGATCACCAATTGTTTTTTGGTCCTGGAGAACTGATAGCTCTGTACCGAGCCGACCTTGACCTGTTTATACAGAATCGGGCTACCGACTTCGATCGAACCCAGAGCGTCGGTGAACAACACCAGATGCAGGCCCGGTGCGCGCAGGTCCAATGGTGGCGCTTTTGGCCGTGCCTCGAATTCGCGCTTCGGCGCGGCACCTTTGTCGCCAGGGCGTACAGCGATGTAGTTACCTTTCACCAGCGCTTCGAGCCCGGTGATCCCGGCCAGGGAAATCGACGGCTTGACCACCCAGAATTGCGTGCCGTCGACCAGATAGTCTTCAGCCAGAGGGTCAAGGGTAAGCTCGGCCGTGGCGCTGTTCAGATCCGGATCGATTTTCAACGCCTTCAGGTTACCGACCTGAATGCCCTTGTACATGACCGGCGTTCGGCCAGCCTGCAAGCCCTCGAAGTCGCTGAGTTTGACCTTTACCCGAATACCGGCAGCCGCGGCGTCGAAATCTTCATAGAGACGGAACGGCAGGCTTGGATCGGTAGGCGGACTGTCCTTGCGGTTCTCCGGTGTGGCGAAGGCGATACCGCCGGCGACGATGCTCGCCAGAGACTCGCTGCGCACTTTTACTCCCGACAGATTGGCGTCGATACTGATGCCGCTGGCATTCCAGAAGCGCGTGTGTTTGCGCACCAGTTTGGCGTAGGTCGGCTCGATGAACACTTTGAGTTCAACAGTGCTCTGGTCTTCGGAGAGCACGTAGCTTTTGATCTGCCCGACCTTGATCTGCTTGTAGAACACCGGGCTGCCACGGTTCAGCGAGCCGAGGCGATCCGCCTTGATGGTCAGGTGCAGACCGGGCTTGGAATCCGACAGCGGCGGTTCTTCGGCCAGCGCCTTGAACTTGCGGGTCGGTTCGCCTTCACCCGGGCTGATGGCCACGTAGTTACCCGAGACCAAGGTTTCCAGGCCAGTGATACCGGCCAGGGTCACGCTCGGTTTCACCAGCCAGAAACGCGTGCTGGTCTTGAGGTATTGCTCGACATCCTTGTTCATCTCGACGGTGGCGATGACCCCTTTGGAGTTGCCTTCGTCGTCGAGCTTCAGCGCCTTCACCTTACCGACCGACATGCCTTTGTACATGACCTCGGTCTTGTTGGCCTGGATGCCTTCACCGCTTTCGAAACGCACCTGAATCTCGATGCCGGTTTCGTTATAGGCACGCCAGCCGAGCCAGCCGCCGATGATCAGGGCAATCAGGGGCAATACCCAAATGGCAGACCAGTTGGAGGCCGGCCGGGTTTTCGCTACGGGCAAATCAGTCATGGTCGTCGTCCGACTCCGTGTTATCCCAAATCAGTCGGGGATCGAAAGTTACTGCGGCAAGCATCGTCAGAATCACCACACTGGCGAAGGCGATGGCGCCAAGATTAGCTTCGACACTGGCAAGCCGGCCGAAGTTGACGACCGCCACCAGAATGGCGATCACAAAGATATCGAGCATCGACCAGCGACCGATGAACTCGATGAAGCGGTACATCCAGATCCGCTGCCGTGCAGACAATGGCTGGCGTCGCTGAACCGAAAACAACAGCAGCGCGATACCCACCAACTTGAAGGTCGGCACCAAGATGCTCGCGATAAACACCACAGCGGCGATTGGAATCATGCCGTGCTGCACCAACTGAATGACACCGGACATGATCGTGCTTGGATCACCCTGCCCCAGGGAGCTGACGGTCATGATCGGCAGCACATTAGCCGGAATATAGATAATCGCCGCGGTGATCAGCAGTGCCCAGGTTCGAGCCAGGCTGTTCGGGCGACGGGCATGCACCAGCGCCCCACAGCGGGTACAGGTTTGTTCTTCCGAGTCTTTTTCCTGTCTGTTCAATTCGTGGCATTCAGCACAAATCAGAATGCCCGCATCAATCGCCCGCATGAGGGTCTTCTCCTGATAGCGCCTGCCAGATCTGATGCGGTGACATCACCACTTCCAGCCAGACCTGAACCAACAACAAACCGACAAAACATGCCAGACCGAGGCCAACAGTGATGGCCGCCATGTCTGCCAGTTTGACGATCGCCACCAACACGCCCATGAGGTAGACCTCAAGCATTCCCCAATCTTTGAGGTGGTGGTAAATGCGATACAGCAACAAGCCGTAGCTGCGCCCGATGTTGAAACGGATCGTCAGCAATACGAATAACTGGCAGAGCAACTTGAGCAACGGAATCGCCATACTGCAGAGAAATACGACGACGGAAACACCGCGCATATCGGTATCGAACAAGCCGACAACACCGCTCCAGACGGTGTCCTGCGACGACTGTCCGAGTACATTCAGCTGCATGATGGGTAAAAAGTTCGCTGGCACGAACAACAGCAATGCAGCGATGACCAGAGCAAGGCTGCGCTGCACCACGTTATAGCGGTGGGCATACAACTCATAACCGCAGCGTGGACACAGGGCTTTCTCGCCGTGGGCAAGCTTTGGCTTGCGCATCAGCAGGTCGCACTCGTGACAGGCCACCAGGTCTTCCAGCGGTAATTCTGACAGCCCGCGGGCGTCAACCGACTCTGACATAAAGGCTCTGACTCCGAAAAAGATGGGGCTATTCTAGTGTTCTGATTCGAAAATAACTGTGCAAATTTGTTCGCTGGCTAAGTAAAAAACTTTCCTGCGGGCAAAACAAAACCCCAATTGCTTTCGCAATTGGGGTT